>SKPS01000299.1 GCA_007119395.1 Lentimicrobiaceae bacterium | reverse complement strand
CCTGTATCGCGCTTCGTTTTGATTTTTTTTCGTATCTTAGTCAGCTAAAAAAACACTCATACATCATGGCTATAATCAACGGGTTGTTCGATTATCTGAAGATCATTTGGAATGCTGAGCTGTTCCATGCCGGCAAAAATGCATTTACGCTGGGGTCCATCGTGATCCTCATACTCTCTTCCGCACTGGTTTTCTATCTGTCGGGGAGAGTGTACCGCATCCTCATCAGGAAGGTATTCCCCAAATACAATGTAGATCCGGCAGTAGGCATGTCGATGGCCACCTTTATAAGGTATGCGTTGCTTACCATAGGTTTTGTGATCATCTTTCAAACCTCGGGCATCAACCTGAGCTCATTAGGCATCCTTTTCGGGGCACTCGGCATCGGTATCGGTTTCGGTTTACAGAACATCACCAGCAACTTTATCAGTGGGATCATCATTCTTTTTGAGAAGCCTGTTAAGATTGGTGATCGTGTGGAGGTGGGAGAGATCACAGGAAGCATTGTAAAGATTTCTGCGCGTGCAACTACCGTCATCAACAACGACAACATAGCGGTAGTAGTTCCCAATTCTGAGTTTATCAACAACAGGGTGATAAACTGGAGTCTGAATGACCGGATGGTGCGGTTCAGTATTCCGGTAGGGGTTTCTTATAAAGAGGATCCCCAGAAGATAAGAAAGCTCCTTCTTGAGGTGGCGCATGCTGAACCAGGCGTATTGAAAAACCCCGAGCCCAAAGTGCTTTTTGATGATTTCGGCGACAGCAGCCTTGATTTCCTGTTACGGGTCTGGTCTTTGGAGCACAGCGACCGGCCCAGGGGTTTTAAGAGCCAAATCAACTATGCTATTTTTGAAAAGTTCAAGGAGCACGGTGTGGAGATTCCCTATCCGCAGCGGGATCTTCACCTGCGGAGTGGTTTTGCAGACCGGGAGGAGATGCCTGAGGCCGGGGCTTAGCCTTTGTCTCTGGTTGAATCCGCTTCCACAATTCGTTCAAATGCCAGCTTTGAGCTGATCACCGACATGGGGAGCCCGGCACCCGGCACCGTTGATGCACCGGCATAAAACAGATTACAGAACTCTTCATCCACGTTACGAGGCCTGAGTGCACCTATCTGCAACATACTGTGCGACAGTCCGAGGCCACCTCCATAATGCAAATTGAACTGATCACGCCAATCCTCAGGCGTATACACTGTTTGCGTGATGATCTCTGGTGCGATATCCTGCCCGATCCTCTCAGAAAAATCCTCCAGGATGCTTTGCACAATCGTGTCGCGGTCACTCCAGTCAGCCTTGTACTTAAGGTTGGGAACAGGGCATACAAAGAACAGGCTTTCACATCCGGCCGGAGCACAGTCGGGGTTGTGTTTTGACAGCACGTTGACGTAGTAATAAGGCTTCTCCAGCGCATCGGGTTGACGCATGATGTTGCCTGCATAGGCTTCAAAGTTGGTACCCAGGTAATAGTTGTGGTGATTAACCTGAGGAAGCTTGGTCTTCAGCCCCAGGTAGATGGTGAGGTATCCCATGGTCCAGCTCTTCTTCGAGAGCTTGCGTTGGCTGTATTTTTTCCGCTGCATCACCATTCCCCTGAAAACGGCCGCATCGGCATTCACCAGAAAGTGGTCTGCCTCCCAACGTCTCCCTTGGCTGTCAACCAATGCCTGAAGCTGTTTGCCCGATGACTCAAACGATTTGATTTCGGTGTTGTACACAATCTCTACACCTGCTCTACTCAGCTCATCCACCAACCCTTCCACTATGCGGTACATCCCCCCTTTTACATTGTAGTAGCCATCATAACGAAATTCGGTATAGGAGAGCAAGGTGTAGATAGCGGAGGTGTCGAACGGTGTACGTCCCAGGAAAAATGCGACCAGTGACACGATTCTGCGGGCTTCATCGGAATCGAAATAGCGGCACACCTGTTTCCAGAACGAGCGGTATAGCTTGGGCAGGTGGCGAGGGTTCACCTCCATCAGCGATTGTGCATAATGGAACAGTGATTGGAAGTTACGCTTGATCACAATGTCCACTGTATCGTCAAAGGCTTTGCCGCACTCTTCAAGATAACGCTCCATCTTTTGGGCAAAACCGGGCTCCTCGTCGGCCAGCTGGGCTGCCAACTTCTCCGGATCTTTATACAGGTGGTAGGTTTTATCGCTCCCCTTGAAATTGACCGAATAGAGTGGGTCGAGTGGCACAAACTCAAAAGGGAGATTGATATTACATTCACGCGCAAAGGCTTCAAACTCATAAGACATGCTGAAGAAGCTGGGACCTGTATCGAAGGTGAATCCATCTTTTTTGATCTGGTTCAGTCTGCCGCCTGCTTGTGGGTTCTTCTCGAGTAATGTAACCCGGTAGCCATTGGCAGCCAGTCGCATCGCACCGCACAATCCGGCAAGCCCTGCGCCAACTACCAATACTTTTTTCTTTTTTTCAGGATGATTTTCTGCCATCGCAATCGGTCGTTGAGGGGTTATTATTATTGATTCATTTCGGTTTGAAGAGCCGGCATCAGGTCATCACGCACCCAGGCAAAATCGGGCACGATGCGCAGCACAGTCAGGTAGAATCGCTTGGCCATGGTATAGTTCTCAACAGCTTGGTAGGCTTGACCAATTGTGATCAGCAGATTCAGGTAGTTCCATTCGTTTTCCGGGGGTTCTCCATCGCCGACCAACCTGCGCAGTGCATTCAGATAGTGTTGTATTGCCTGCTCTTTGGAGCCACCCATTATGGCCGGCATAAAATAGGCAATATGGCCTAACTGAACATGTCCCATATAAGCGTTGGGATCGGCTTCAACGGCACGTCGTGCATAGCGCATGCTCCTGGGCCCCAGCATCGGAGTGCGGTGTGGTGTGATCGAAATCTGAAAGCCCAACAAAGCGGCCCGGTAGGCGTATACATCGGCCAAACGGTAGCCTCGCCCTTCCAACGTATCAAGATATTTATCAGCTCTTTGAATATAGTTCCTCGCCTCATCAGTGCGTTCATTGCCAATCGCCCAGGCGATATACCCATACTGATAGTTTACAAGCTCCAACATGAATCGGCTGCTCTTTTCCGGACGCGCATCCATGCGGTCTACAACACGCTTCCACAACGCCATATCCCCTTCAGAATAGGAACGGTAAATCAATGCCTGCGGAGTGGATGCTCCCGCTGAGATACCCAACAATAATAACACCGTCAACAATCCTATATGGATCTTCCTTTCCATTGATGCTCTTTTTTTAATTCTTTTTTCATAGCCACCAGAATCAACCAACCCAGGGTCAGTTGCTGGGGAATCAGCAGCAACACATTAACCGGCACATGCTGGCGGGCCACCCACGATACTGCCACTCTTGTTAACAACAGAAGCATGATGTATGTTGCCAGCAACGAATGCTCGGCAAACAACGCCATCCACACCATGGCTGGGGTGGTAACAACCCAGAACAGGCATGCCAACACATAGGAGCCTCCAAAAAACGAAGTCACATTTTTCGAAAAACCGTTGATGGCCTCACTCCATCCCGAATACATGCGGCAATACACATCGTGGGTGCCTGCCAGGCACGCCACCTTTTCTCTACCCTTTTTCATCAGTCGCGCAATACGGATGTCTTCTGCCCTGGACCTCCTGGCCATCCGGTGAGGCGTCATCCGATGGTAGGTGGTTGCCAGAAACAGCATGAACTGTCCATTCGCAGCTGACACAGACGAAAAACCCAGTCTTTTCACCAACGTCAAGGGCAACAGTGTAAGCAAAATATAGTGCATCAGTGGCACCGTGAGCCACTCTCCGGGTGAACCCATTATTTGTTTCGGAAAATGCGACAACAGAGACAGTCTGTACTTATTCATGTAGGCGATGGAGCGCGGTATCACATGACGGCTCACCCTAACATCTGCATCCAGAAACAACAGATACTGCCCCTTGGCCTCCAGTGCCAGATTGTGACACCCCCAGTTCTTGCCGAGCCACCCCTCCGGCAGGGGTCTGGTTTCAACCAAACGCAGACGATGATCTTGCGCAGCATAGCCTTTCACCACTGAAGCTGTATCATCGTCAGAAGCATCGTCATACACCAGCAGCTCATCATGGGGTGTCATCTGTTCCAGCAGCCGGGGAATGTGCTCACGAAGGTTCTCCGATTCGTTTCTAGCCGGAATCAACACCGAAACGGGGTGGTGACCAACACCATCTGTTTTGGGCAGGCGTTGGCGAAACAGCAGGTTGATCAGTGCCACCAAACACTGCAATGCCGCAAACCCTAATACAACCCATGTGATCTTTTCCATTCAGAAGGCCCTCCCCTGTTGTTGCATCGCGGCACGGTGATAAAAACCGTTGTAAGCCGATTCCACTTCTGTCACACCCCCACCACCATAAGAGTAGGTTTCATGCACCATATAGATACCGGGCTTGCGATCAGAGAACCAATCAACCAGATTGGCAAGAAACACAACCTCAGCATCCTCAGCGGAAGCCAAAACACGCTCAACTCCTTTCAGGAAGTGAAACTGCCGGGTATGGATTGTTGAAATGGCGCCCTGGGGAAACATCAGCACCATGTTGCCCGGATCACTGAGCACATCAGCGGCATACGCCAAACTCTCAAGCACCGACCGGCTTCCTCTTTTCACCGAGAAACCACCTGCATGCTGAAAAAACCAGTACCGCTTCAACTGTTCCTCCAGCATCATAAAGTGAAACTTACGGTGCAGCACCCTGTTGTTGAAATACATCACCCAAAACCCATCCCACCATGTGGCATGGTTTGAAACCACCAGCACAGGCTTGCCATGCTCCTCAAACGATCCCTCAATGCGTACTTTCCCAAAATGGCGCATCACCATCCACTTGGCATACCACTTGAAAAAGGGGTAAATCACCGGATGATGTTTCGCTTTCAGCATTATACGAACAAGTTAAAGGTGATCCACAACATCACAAAAAACGCACATTGCGTTAACAGCAGTGTTGCTGCCATACTGTTTTTTGGCTTGATACCGGATAACAACAGAAACCCTGTAAACAGCAGCGACAGAACAAACCAGGCAGCATAGTTTTGGAGTGGCACCACACCACCCTTCCAATACCACATGTCGATATAGGGAGCCACTTGCTCCAACACCACGTCATACAACACCATGGCCACGGAGGCAAGGAAAATTTTTCCAGCTACGTGAATGCGAAGAGGATACACCACCACGGAAGTGGCATAAGCAAGAAAAGCCCAGTTGATGCCAATCACCCATGGCGTACCCATCAGCTTCGGGCCCAACCCGGCACCATAATGATAGGTGCCAAACACCCAACCTGTTTCCACACCAATGATCTCTGCCAACATTCCCGCAACAAAGATGGCTGCCAACACGATCCAACCCTTCACTCCGAAAGAGGGGCGTTGGTAGCTGAACAACATCCAGGCTGTAAATACCAGTGTTAACGGTGTCAGCCATTGAAACAATTCCCGGGTCCAGGGCAGCGTTAATCCCACAACACCCACAGCATAGATGGTGATGATGGCACGACGTGCCCGATGTATATCCTTAAACAACCTGTTGATCATAACAATAGTCTCATTTTTTTTTAACTGTTTCCATTTTCGGTTTTGCACATCAGGCAACCATGGTCATCAGCCCTTTCAAGGCAGCTTGCCCCGGCAATACTTCAGACTAATCACCATTTAACCTGTTCCCCCATAGGTTGAAGCTGCTGACGAGTATCGCCCTGGGGATGATCAACAGCTTGATGTGGTTTCCGGTTCTGATCCGTTCATCGGCAATGCGAGCAGCAGGCATTCTGTGGAGCTTCTTCAACAGGGTCCTGTAATAGAGATACGCAATGGTTACGGCAGTCCTGGCGCCCAAAGGCAGCCTCCCGATAGCCCTTTGTGCAACACGAAAATCCTCTTTGATTTGCTCCACGATCTCCTCTTTGATGGCATCGCTGAAGGGTTGGTTGTGGAGTTCCGTGAAATAGGTTCGATGCAGGCGTTGTGTATCGTCTTTCAGGTCCCGCAGGAAGTTCACTTTCTGAAAAGCGGCACCCAGGCGGATGGCGCCGGGCTCCAGCTCCCTGTACAACGCCTCATTCCGGTCACAAAACACCTTCAGACACATCAATCCCACCACCTCAGCCGAACCGTGTATGTAACGATGGATCTCATCCTTGCTAGAAACAGCGGTGAGCGTCAGGTCTTTGCGCATGCTTTTCAGAAAAGCATCTATATGCGCACGATCAATTCCATACTTCCGCACCGTTAATGCGAACGAATGCAACACCGGATTCAGACTAATGCCCTCCTCCAACGCCATCTCAAGGTCGTGAACAAAACGATCCAGCAACTGCTCTTTGTTGTGGTCATGAAAGGTGTCAAC
This sequence comes from Lentimicrobiaceae bacterium, assembly GCA_007119395.1. Lineage (GTDB taxonomy): Bacteria > Bacteroidota > Bacteroidia > Bacteroidales > SKPS01 > SKPS01. The sequence goes on along the minus strand of SKPS01000299.1, from coordinate 4,075 downwards.
GATTTCATCTGCCAAACGGACAAACCCATAAATATTGAAGACAGCACGCCGGATATCTTTTCTGAAAAACCTCGATGCGTTATAGAATGAGGTACTGTAGTGACTGGTCATCAGCTGAGACACCCGATAAGCTACATGATGGTATTCCTGCATTGTGATTGTCGTTCAATACCTATTCAATAGATCTGAATAAATGCTTTGTTGATGTTCCGTTTATTTTTCTTCGGATATCAGACCGACAAACATAAGGAATTTTTCCGATTTCTGCATATTTCCCCTTTGCCATCCGTACAGTTTGACCACCTGAGTATTACAGGTTAAATTAAGATGGCTTGCTGTGTGATTCACCAGGGTGATTGAAGACGCAACCCCACCGAGAACCATCTTCCCGGATGCACCACACCGCTAAAGTCGTAGTGTTCAGTGTTAAGCAGATTGTGTGCATTGATCTGCCATTGCAGCACCTCCGTCATCTGAAACTTCGCCCCGGCATCCCATAGCAGTGCATCGGGGTAAGGGGTTTGTTCACCTTCGGTGTTGGTGTAGCTGCCATCGCGCTGTTGCCATAGCAGATCGGTGGTAACAAAAACTTTCTTACCTAGCCGCAGGTGAGCTGTCAGCGTCACTTTGTGTCTGAGGTGATCCAGCACATAGTAGGAGATCAGGTGATCCGACTCCTTTTTCACCTGGTCGGTATAGCTCCACGAAGCGGATGCGAAGCTGATTCCTTTCGTTTGGGTTTCCGGGTGGTACGACAACCTGAGGACTGCTCCCCGGGTGAAAATCCTTGTCAGGTTTTCGGAACGCCAGAGTGTCTCTTCCGGCCCTTTGACCCAATCGATAAGGTTGTTGTTGTCGCGGAAGAAGAGTGTAGCCCTACCCTCTAGAGGGCCCACCCTGTACCGGGCGTTCATGTCGATGGTAATGGCCTCTTCGTGTTGCAGCAAAGGGTTGCCGGTATTGGTGGGGCCTTGGTAATACATCTCTGTGAAGGTGGGGAGCCGGTAGTTTCGTGAGACACCTGCTGAGAAGCGGGTGTTTTTCATCTGTTGGGGTGAGGCCACGAGATGGACTCTGAACGCCGGGAAGACCTCTCCGTCGGGGAGCCAGGCAGCGGTTACAGCGCTTTCGGCACGCACCCCTTTCACGGGCCGGCTGTTGAACACAAGCGTCAGTTCGCTCCAATCGCGGCGGTCGGCATGTGTGTACCACGCCTCATGACCCGGCACCGCCACCGAGTCATCTGTTGGCTTGCCCAGCACATTGCTGTTTATCTGTTCGCTACGTGACAGCCACCCCAGGCACAGCTCACCAATCTTTGTCGTTTTACGCAGCTCACCACCCCGGTTCTCAACCAATGTGCGGTGGTGGTTGTGACCTTGGTACCAGACAGGGGCTTCATGACGAAAGAGCTCAAACCTGTCGTGATGCATTCGCGCAGAGTACCAGCCTGTCCAGCGCAATCTATTGCCGCCCGACAGCCGTGCGGCGAGCCCTGACGCGGTGATCTCTTCAGCCTGATCAGGAAACAGAGGGGAATAAAAGCTATTGGCACCAAACGCTTTGTTTACCCAACCACCATCCAGTTGCAAAGCAACGCCACGCCGAAGCAGTGCATGGGTATTCATCCATAGCTGCCGGCGCCGGAAGTCGGTATTGTGGGTATGACCATCAGAAAAAGACTCATCAACACTCACATAGTGCCCCCATCGACCCGTGTTGAACTGCAGGGCAGCATGGCCACGTCGCAATCCATAGCTGCCTGCTGTAACGCCTGCACGCACCTCGCGTGACAACATCTGGTTGTTACGCGTAACGATGTTCACAGCACCACCCATGGCGTAACCACTCCACAAAGCCCCCCCCTCGGTGGGGCCAAACACCTCTATCCTCTCAATGTCATCCAAAGAAAAGGGCAGGTTCATACTGTGATGACCTGTTTGCGGATCGTTGAACGGAATACCGTTGACCAGCACCAGTGTTTGCTCAAAAGAGCCTCCTCGCAATGAGATATCAGCCTGGATATCATGGATGCCGCGTTGCCGTATATCGGCACCGGTCAAGGACTTCAACAGCGCAGGGAGGTCACTTTGGGCTGAGGCAGACACCATGTCACGCGTTACCAGATCGGCAAATGGCAGCGGGGTGCCCCTTTCAACCATCATCATATGGGTTGAATCAATCACTGTGACAGGTGAGAGCAGCGTGGTGTCATTGAAGGGTCTGCGACCGAGTGTATCGGATTGCGCTGTCAGGGATTGCATCAAACAGATCAATCCCAACAGAGAGAAAAAGCGGATCATCACAGGCTATTTATTACGGTGGTTCACTTGTTGTTTCACCCACTCTTTTGCATTCACAAAAGCTTCTATCCACGGAGACACTTCATCGTTTCTGCCGAAGGGATAATGAGCCCAGTTCCATGCATAGACAGAGCGTTCGAGGTGTGGCATCATGGCCAGGTGGCGACCATCTGTACTGGCGATGGCTGCAGCATGGTGATCAGATCCGTTGGGATTGCCGGGGTAGCTGTGGTAGGTGTACTTTGCCGGAATGTGGTATTGTGAGGCTTCACCGGGCAGTGAAAACCTCCCCTCTCCGTGAGCGACCCATATACCCAGCCTGCTAACGGCCAGAGAACCAAGCATCACTGTATTGTTCTCTTCAATATCAATGGTAAGGAACGCTGATTCGAACTTTCCGCTTTCATTGTGCAGCATCACCGGCTTGGGTGCCTTTTCGTTCTTTACCAGACCCAGCTCCACCATCAATTGACATCCGTTGCAGACACCAAGGCTGAGTGTATCTGGACGGCTGTAAAAGCGATCCAGGCTCTCTTTCGCACGGGGGTTGTGAAGGAAAGCGCCTGCCCAACCTTTGGCAGAACCCAGCACATCAGAGTTGGAAAATCCTCCCACAAAGACCACAAAGTGGATGTCATCAAGGGTTTCTCGTCCACTGATCAGGTCAGTCATGTGAATGTCACGCACATCAAACCCTGCCAGATAGAGTGACCACGCCATCTCACGGTCACCATTCACACCCTTCTCACGGATTATACCGGCGCGAATTCCGGTCTCACTTGTGCGAAATGGATTGATCCTGTAATCAGAAAGCCTTCCGGTGAACCCTTTCGGCATCACAAACTTGAGAGGTTGCTCAGAATAATTATTATACCTTTCACGAGCCAGCTCTTCACCGGTCTGAATTCTGTCGAGCAAAAAGGAGGTGCGATACCATTCATCACGCATCAATTCAATATCCAACGTCAGACTGCCGCCGATAAAGTTCACCAGGCCAACCTGGTCAACAGTAGCAATACCCAGTTCAACGGCTGGCACGCCGGCGGCAGCGGCCATCTCAAACACTCTCTCAGCGTTAAAGGTTTGTATCACGGCACCAGGCTGTTCACTAAAAAGGATATGGGTTCTAGCGGCGTGGTTTTCGGCAGGTATGGTGATGCGGAAACCTGACTCAAACGACGGGAAGGTCATTTCAAGCAGGGTGGTAATCAGTCCACCTGCAGAGACATCATGGCCAGCCATCAGGTACCCTTCCTTGATAAGATCCTGCACCAGGTTGAAGCAGCGCACCACCCCGTCAGGTTCCACATCAGGCGTTAGATTGCCCAACGTGTTGTAAGCCTGAGCAAAAGCACTCCCTCCCAACGGATAACCCTTGCCACCAAATGTAAGATGTATCAGCTTAGAACCGGCCACCGGCTTAAGTCCCGGAGTAATACAACGGGTGATATCACTCACCTCAGCCACGGCGGTAACAATCACTGTTCCGGGGCAGATAACTTTTAAGCCGTCGGGGTATTTTTGGGTCATCGACAGCGAATCTTTACCGGTAGGAATATTGATTCCCAGTTCAACACAAAAGTCGCTGATGGCTTCTACTGCCTGGTACAATCGTGCGTCTTCACCCGGGTTTTTACAGGGCCACATCCAGTTGGCACTTAACGAGACGCCTGCAAGACCATGAGTCAGTGGTGCCCACATAATATTCGACAGCGCTTCGGCCACAGCAATACGGCTGCCTGCCGAGACGCCTGCAAGACCATCAGTCAGTG
>SKPS01000277.1 GCA_007119395.1 Lentimicrobiaceae bacterium | reverse complement strand
GGGTTGATGCATGACATGAAGCCGTAACCGGGCAAGGATGGCATCATAGGCGAAGCATATTGTTTGCCAAAGGTTGAGAGTTTTACGGCTTGCAGGCTCGCAGGCGTGCTCCCCTGACAGGTGTCGGTGTCGGTGGCAGCGATGGTATAAGAGAGCAGTGTACCCGGATATACAGTGTCGATGTAAAAGGTTACGGGCTGTCCGTCAACCGATATCACCGGGGGGTTGTTGGGAGAACAGGGCACTATGATCACCGGCATCTCACGGAAGATCTCCGCCACCTTGTGCCCGCACTTCCAGGCGGTGGCTTTGACCACCACAGAAAATGACCCTGTGGTATGAGAAGTAAAAGAGAGATCACCGTTCTGGGGATTGAGTGTTGCCGGAATATTGGTTGGATCGTGAACCAGGCCGGGCAGCGGATAGTTAAAGCTGTATCCAGTGTTATAGGCGGTAACAGGTGTATTGATGTCATGCAAAGGAGGTGCATACTCCCACGCAACGGAGTCGAGTTCAGCATCCAATTGCAGATGAATGTACCAGTTACTGCTTCCTGCACAGGTAACAATGGGTGATCGCTCATAAAACACCGGCGAGTTATCAAAGCAAAGTTGATGGAGGTATTCTGATAGGGAAGCATAACAGATCGAATGGCATAATTGCTGTTGCCCGGAGCCAGGTTTTCAGGGGGAGCTCTGCAGCACCTTTCGAAGGAAAATAGCAACCTGTTACCGGTGGCACACCTGTGAGGGGCACTCCGTTGTGGAAGAATGCCTGGGATGTGTAGGTGTACTCTTTCAGGGCGCCGGTGCCGGGCTGGGTGGCAGTAGCACAATCCAGGGCCGCACTTGCAGGGCAGTCGCAGTCCGGCGTCAGGTCGTGAACCGCCGTAAGCACCATCCCAATAGAGTCGTAGCCCGGAAAGTTGGAAGTGATCCATAAGGTGTCGGCAAAAGTGCCGGGAACACCACAGTCACGCAGCAACTTCATCACAAACCTGAAATTGCCCTGCGGAGTACACTCCCAGGTGATCTCGCCACCGCGGAAGTGTGTCGCCTGCAACGGAATCGATGATTTGAGCAGAAAAATGATAACCAATACCGCTAGATGCCGGGGGTAAAAGAATCGGTGTGTCATAACAAAGGGTCGTTAATTTATCGATGATTCATAGATTGAATACATTCTATAGACACATTAAATCACGAAAAGGGTGTCTGGGTGTTAAAAAGAATCCTGGTGTAAAAAATAGATGTAAGTTTGTTACTGCAAACCGTTTGAATATAATGGCACACCCTAAACCCAATAAACCACAAGCCTTATGAAAAAGCTTTTGTTGTTCGTGCTTGTTGTCACCCTGTTGCTTTCGTGCGGCAGATCGAAGAAGTCCCCCGAGTATATGGTAGCCTTGGAAGATTTTGTGGTTACTGACGAACTGGATGACATGGAGTGGGAGGCAGAGCTGGATGATTATGAAGGAGAAGAATCGGCTGACGTCTCTGAGAAGGTTACCCGCAAGATCATCAAATCGGGTACGCTGAAGCTGGATGTTCAGGATTTGCTGGATGAAAAGCGGAGGGTAGATGCCCTGGTTCGGAGTGTAAACGGGTATTATGAGGAGGAGAATCTGCGAAGCACCAACAGCAAAGACATTTACACCCTCACGATCAGGATCCCGGCCAATAATTTCGAGCGGTTTATGAACAGTATCGAGCTGGGCGGCAATGAGATTGTGCATAAATCGATAGAGGCAAAAGATGTGACCCTGGAATATGTTGATCTGGAGACCCGCCTCGAGAATAAGCGGCTCTATATGTTACAGTATCGCGAGCTGCTGAAGGGTGCCAGAAACATAGAAGACATCCTAAAAATCACCGAACGTATCCGCAGGCTCGAAGAGGAGATTGAGAGCACGGTGCGAAGACTGAGGTACCTGTCGAATCAGGTGTCGTACAGTACCCTGCAACTGACATTGAGTCAGAATAAACCGTTCCGGTATGTGGCCAACCAACGAGCGGCTGCCAGTGAAAAGTTCAAGCAAGCCTTTTACGGGGGGTGGCATCATTTTGTTGATTTCCTCTATTTGCTGATGTACAACTGGGTCGGGATTCTGATTTCTCTGATTGTGCTGTTTGTACTGTACAGAAGATACCGGCGGTGGAGACGGTCTGTTTAGCACCGCCAGCACTCTGAGAAGTGCAATTACTTAGTGCCTCCACAAGATGAACTTCCAGCCTTTTTAGGTTCACAACAAGATGTGCTTGCAGTTTTCTTGTCGGTCATTTTTCGGCAATCCCAAAACCCCGCTTGCGGGGTGATATTAGGAAAATGTGAAAATTGGCAAATGTGCAAATGTGCAACCCCGCTTGCGGGGTGATATTATTATATGTTGAGGTTAGACCATATGCCACGAAAGCGTGGTGGTTATATTCCAAAAAAAAAACGAAACGCCCCTGGTGGAGGCGTCGGACCCGGGATGCTATCACGGGTGGGGTTCTGGAAGCAAAGATAATACATCCGGAAACAAAACCAACATGAAAACCAGGAATCGTCTGGAGACCCCGGACGCCCCGGTAGCAGATTGCGGGTCAAAAGTGACCGGATCATGGCAAAAAGCAGGGTTTCGATGCCGGAGCAGCCCTGTTGCGTCTGGTTTCTCCAGACGAAAGAGAGGTTGGTTGGTCTTGAAGAGATCTGAACGGAAAAACCTATCTTTGCGTGACAGACAAAACATCTCCTCATTC
>SKPS01000052.1 GCA_007119395.1 Lentimicrobiaceae bacterium | reverse complement strand
GTTCGTATCTGGCCGGTGAGAGGGCCTTGTACAATGGGTATTGTTCAGAAAACGATTGATGATGAAGGTTGATGTGATTTTAGGTTTGCAGTGGGGTGATGAAGGGAAGGGGAAGATTGTTGATGTGTTTACTGATGATTACGATGTAATTGCCCGTTTCCAGGGTGGCCCTAATGCCGGTCACACCCTTGAGTTCGACGGGAAAAAGCATGTATTGCACACGATTCCCTCGGGGATTTTCCATCCCGGTAAGATGAATCTGATAGGCAACGGGGTGATCCTGGATCCACGCATCTTTGTGAAGGAGTTGCAGGGGCTTGATGCACATGGCATCAACTACAGGGCTTCGCTGCACATTTCGCGCAGAGCGCATCTGATTTTACCTACACATCGTTTGATGGATGCCTGTTTAGAGCACATGAAGGGCGACAACAAGATCGGATCAACGCTGAAGGGGATTGGCCCCACTTACACCGACAAGGTGGCCAGGCAGGGACTTCGCGTAGGTGATCTGGAGGCGGGTGATTTCAACGACAGGTACAACCGTTTGAAGAGTTGGCATTTTCAGTTGATGCAGGGTTTGGGGTTTGACCCGCTTGGATTGGTCATTGAAGGGATGCCTTTTGGTGCGTATGAGCGTGAATGGTTTGTAGCGGCTGACACCATCAGAGAGCTTTCGCTTGTGGATTCGGAACAGTTGATTCACGCTATGCTGGCTTCAGGCAAACGCATTCTGGCAGAAGGGGCGCAAGGGGCGCTGCTCGATGTGGACTTCGGATCGTACCCTTTTGTCACATCCTCCAACACCATCGCCTCGGCAGCATGTACCGGGTTAGGGATACCACCACAGGCAATCGATGAAGTGTATGGCGTTTTCAAAGCCTACTGCACACGTGTAGGTTCAGGGCCGTTCCCAACTGAACTACTCAATGAAACCGGTGATGCGCTCAGAAAACATGGCCATGAATTTGGCTCAACAACAGGAAGACCACGCCGTTGTGGATGGGTCGATCTCCCGGCGCTGAAATACGCCACTGCCATCAATGGGGTAACACGACTCATCATGACCAAAGCCGATGTGCTCTCCCCTTTCGAACAAATCGGAATCTGTGATGCGTATCAAATCAACAATGAAACCTTCAGCCAATGGAATTACCGCTGTGAAACCGATCAGGTGATACCACAACTACGGCACCTCCCCGGATGGAGAGAAGACATCACACAGATTAACCACCTGCAGGAGATCCCCGGTCCGCTGATGGAGTACATCAGACTGCTCGAAAAAGAGCTCGGTGTGCCCATGCAGTACCTCTCTACCGGCCCCGACAGATGCCAGATGGTGGCGCTGGACAAACGATAACCAAGACCTTCCCGGATTGAACGCTCACGTATTGTGAGTTTTTTGTCTGCATCTTTTTTTTTTCGGCGAAATCTTTTATCTTTGTGGACTGGAATAATGTGATTGATTTTTTTAAAACAAACAAAACCTACCAGGCAATGAAGATATCCGGCACCATTCGCGCGTTACTGGTGTTTCTGCTGGTTTTTCCGTTTACGGTGATTGAGCTGGCGGCACAAATAATTGATGAGAACGAGGTTATTCCTGCAGTAATGGATATGTACAATCGGCGTTTCCGGCGTGCTACCGATCCTGTGTGGGAGATCCAGGGTAACAACTACCGGGTCACTTTCCAGTTCAGGAACCAGGAGAACTATGCAGTGTTTCAACCTGACGGAAGGATGAAGATCCAGCGCACCATGATGACGCTGGAGGAGTTACGCCCCAATACCCAACAGTATTTACGCAGGAATTATCGTGGACAAGTGGTTCGCAAGGCTTCGTTTGTACAGGAGTTTCCCAGAAACCGGTATTACGAAGTGGAGCTGGTGCCCAGAAGGCAACAAAATGACCCTGATCCGCCGGTGACGATGGTACGGTTTGCCAACAACGGCAATTTCCTTAGCGAAGGGAGTGGTGAGGATAAGGAGGAGGATGATGAAGACAAAATAGACCTCCCCCCTCAGTTGTTGCGTGATTTTAACAGGAAGGCGAGGAATGCGATGGATGTGGTTTGGACGGATGTTGACACAGCGCTGCGTGCCGATTACACCATCAGGGGTGAGGAGGCTTATATCCTTTATACCCATGAAGGGGAGTGGCTGTTTACATCGGTAAGGTTAAACACCAGGTACAGAAACCTCCATCAGGGCATCCAGCGTTGGTTTAATGAGAACATCGATGACTTTGACTTCGTGCATGCTGAGGATGTTCAAGAGCCACCTCGTGAACGCTATCTGGTGATTTCCATTATTGAAAAGGCCGATAAAGAGTTGGCGGGTGACCAGGAACTGCTGCCCACACGTATCTACTTCACACGGGCAGGAAGGCACGTGGCCACAGTATATCCCGAATACGACATAGTAGAACAAGAGAGAAGAGAGCGTGAGGACCGGCGGTGGCAACGGGCAACCAGCGATGATGCCCTTGCAGATGGCGACGGCATCGGCGAGAGCATCAGCATAAGGGAGCTCCCCACAAGGGCTCAGCAGTTCCTCAACAGTCGCTATGACCACGAATGGCGCACCGAAGTGTGCCGCATCATCCCCGATGAAACACACCGAATGCTATACCAGGTGGTGATGAGGCAACAAGGACGTGAAATACAACATGAACACTTTTTTGATATCAATGGCAACCTGATTGAAGAGGAAGACGACGATTGGTACTGATAACAAACGCCGTCAGTCAACATAGCTTTTATGCGCTGCCCCCTTTATGTCTTCATATAACCCCCTGATGGTCTCAGATACGGCTTCGGGAGAACAGAATTGTGTGATCTCTTCGGATATCTGTTTCCGGTTGTATGGTGATGAAACAACAACCTGCAAGGCGTCTTTCCATGCTTCAACCGTATTCTCACACGCAACGCCCCGTGATCGGGTGACCAGGTAAGGAAGGGCTCCGGTATTGGAAACCACCGCTGGCAAACCACACATCAGCGCTTCGGCAGTCACCAGACTAAATGTCTCTATGTTGGATGCATGCAGGAAAAAGTCGGCTTGCCGCAATAACTCAGCAATTTGCTGTCGGGGCAAACTCCCGGTGAATGTGGCATCGAGGCCCATCTTTCTTGCAAGTGATTTCATATTAGGCAAAAGATTACCTCCTCCAACCACAGTGAGTTTAACCCTTTCATTATGGCTGTCAGAAAAGGCAGCAACAGCTTTGATCAACAATTCAGGCCTTTTGGTAACCTGTTTGTACCGTGACCAGGTTGATACCATGATAAAATGTACTACACCCGCGGTTTTTTTATGCTCTTTGTAATAAAACACCCCGGGGTCAACCACATTGGGAACTGTCATCACTTTTCCAGGCTCTACAGCAAAACCCAATGATTTGACCAGATCGCCAAGGTAACCCGAAACTGGCAATATGTATCTGGCCTCCTGATACGCCATCCTACCCCAGGAGGAACTCACCCTGTTCCGAAAGTATCGATGCAGGTTTGACCAGTGCTCTGTAATCACAAATGGAATCGACGCCACAGAGGCAGTTTTCCATGCCAAAGCACCTGAGGGGTGTACGACATGGCCATGGATCAGATCAGGCTCAAATTCATTCAAAATATGTAGGATTCTCCGTTTAAAAAGCTTCCACTGCAGTTGCGGATAGACATATAACAAGGGGGCAAGAATCCAATAAATACGAAAATCCCAAAGCCTCAGACCCTTCTCTGTTGAACGACTTGATACACACACTTTGGGGAGCCACCTGGAGCTTTTTTCGATATCCACATACAAGATCTGCGCATCGTCAGGGGCATTGTGGTGAATTGTATGGCACTGATCCGCAATAAAACAGCCGCTCTGAGGGTTTCTGCCAGTGGGAAACCAATGGGTTATATGCAATGTTTTCATCTGAATAATATATGATTGCTACCATCCAACAACAAATATGAAAACAAACAAGTTATAACGCATCATTTCCGGGGGTTATGATGATGACAAATGCCGTAATCTTCAGCGGCAAAAATAATCCATTGTATCAACAAAACAAACAACACCGCCTAAAATGATGGCATCCTGATACACAAATCCGCTGGTCACTTTTTCAGCACTTTTTGGCCGATTCTTATCAGCTCTTTGCGATACATTACGGTGAGGCCGATAAAAATGGAAAACACACCAACAAACGACATAAAAAACATATTGGCATCGAGCGCCAGTTTGGCTATTTCAAGCACTCCCAACAAGGCAACTGTTCCCAAAGGAAACCATAGCACTTTGGTGCGGTTCCAGTGAATAGGGATCATGCGTTGTTGGATTATATAAAAAGCCCCCACCTGCACTCCCCCACCGGCCAATGCCGCAGCGATCGATCCGTAATAGCCATACACCGGCACAAGCAACAGATTCATCACCAGTACTACGGCGAGTACCAGCAGATTCACCATTAGATAGACCCCGGAACGTTTCAGGTAGAGGATTGGCCACAGAAAGACCTGAAACTGTGCATAAAAAACATATCGCACAAACACCAGGCTGATGAGCCCGGCAGAGAGTGTAAGGCTGGTCTCGTAGAACCAGGTGATGAACAGCATCACCGGCAGGATCAACGCTGCTATAACCGCGATGTTCTCAGCCATAAAAAGATTGGAGAGCGATTTAATGGCCCCCTCGTCCCGCTCTTTTTCATTGCTGAAATGGCGATAGATCTCAGGTTGCACATACCCCCCTAACCCCTGCGACACGAACTGTATGCCAATGGCAAACTTCATCGCATTGTCGTAGATCCCCAGCGCCTCAGGGTTGCCAAGCAGCATAAAACGGTCTACAAACAGGATTCCCCAAAACACAATATCTGCCAGAAACAGTGGGAATGCGTATTTTGAAAGAGAGGCGATTACATCACGGCGGTAATGGAATCCACAGCGGATGTATGTGTACACAACGATCACAAGAGCCGCCACTCCACCACCAATGGCTGTTCCGGTAAGGTAGCCAATAAACGACATGTCAAAATAGAGCACCCCCACTATTTGCATGATACTTCGGGCTATACCTGACACGAGGCTCACCACCACAAACATTTTTACTCTCTTTTCATTCCTGTAGAGCGACAGGGCCACCATGATAATGGTTCTGTTGCATGCGATGATGGCGAGCAGGTAACCGTACCTTTTGAAGTCGGCCAATGAGGCTGCCTGAAAGAGTGTTCCGAAGTAATCGGCCAACAGAATCACCAACAGAAAGAGTATTACACTACGCACCAGTACGCCTGTAAAGATGGTTGAGACCAGCCGGTTATATTTTCCAGGATGGTCTTTTACGTCGAAATAGAAGCGTGAGATGGTGATTCCCATGCCATAGAGTGAGAACATCACCAGAAATGAGACGAGTGCTTCTGCTACGGCGAGGTAACCAAAATCTTCAGCACCTAGACGGTCGCTCCCTTCGATAACCGGATAGACCACGAGTTGAAGTACAGCCGGAAAGGCAGCAAAGAAGGTGTACAGCCCTGTTAACCTGATATGCTCCTTTACATTGATCATGGCTAAGATTTAGCGTCGTAAGTTCAATCGTCACTTTCCTGCTGTTCACATGACACGTGACAATCAGGAGTCTTTGCCCTTTTTAAGGCTTCGTGGTGAAAAGTGCAGGTATAGTGAGGTGACGAACAACAGCAATACCAGCACAGAGGATGCGATTGAGATAGGTTCGGCCACCCTGATGATGGAAGGCTCAAATCTGAACTCAATGGTGTGTTCTCCGGCTGGCACCACCATGGTGCGAAGTATCCAGTTGGCCCTTCCGTGAGAAACAGGTTCACCGTTTAAATAGGCATTCCACCCCGCTTCATAGAAGATCTCAGAAAACACGGCAACCTGATCGGTGGCAGCACGTGTTTTGTATACCAAATGGTTGGGCTTGTAGGAAAGCAAACGGATCATGGCATTGGTGTCTGGAGTGATGGTTTGAACGTTGATCTCCTCACTCCACTTCCGGTTGATGACTGCCGTCTTTTCAGGGTTGAATCGGTACACCATTTCAGCTTCAAAATGGAGCGGCAACACTTTGCCTCCGGCACGTGGATCTCTGATGTTGACAAACCACTCTGTGGTGTCGTTGTCATTGAGACCGAAGCGATAGGTTACCCCGTCCATTAACCGGTAATCTGCCAACTTGATGTCAAAGGTTGAGTCAGGACGTGCCGGCGTTGAGAGCCTCAGCGGTTTGTTCGCCGATACCGTATCAACGGAGAACGGTTCGCCATACACGCTGACCAATGCTCCGGGAGCAGCACGAACCACAGCGGCATCACCAATATAGATGTACTCCTGGTCAGGGTTATCGACCCATTTGATCTCATCAACAAACCATGCGTTGCCCATGGCATCGGGATTGGGGACGGCCCTCGGCACACCATCACCCGGATCCATGATGGTCCACTTCATATTAAGCATATCAAGCAAACGAAAATGGTTTGCAGCAAGATGAAAGTCGATCATCTCCTGGTACCGGCGCAGTTTTGCTCCATGGTAACCACCGATTGATTTATGGAAGTATGATGTCGAGGCATCATTGAAGGTGCTTACGGTTCGTTTGAAGACCCGGAAGTTGATATCCGGGTCGTTCAGTATGGTGAGATCAGCCTGGGTGGGCTGATAAGGCACCTCCATCACACGTTTGGGCCTGAAATGGTCTTTGTTGAGATATCGAAGGTTGATTACCCACATATCAATCAACACAAAGAGAAAGATACCGGCAATGAGCAGATTGCGTTTTAACCATCCTCGCATGTAAAGGAACAACAATGCCGCTGCCAGCAATACAAACAGAAACGACCGGATCGCATCGCGCTTGAAGATGACCTGCCTGGCTTTCCGCAACTCATTCATATACTCAAAGGTATAGTTGTTAACGGTTTGGCTGATTTGCTCGGGTGTGGCGTCGGTGCCGCGCAACTGTTGTGCAACCTGTTGACGCACCATATCCTCTTCTCCTTTTGACTCAAACGAATTGAATGTGCCGGGAGAGAGCCAGAAGAGCAATGCAATACCACCTGAGAGCGCGAATGACAGGATGAGTGTATTGACCTTGAATGCTTTCAGGTCGATTTTGCGTTTCATGAGCGCCGGTTTTTCGATCACCTCTTTCAGCCCCAGAATGGCAAGCAGAGGGATACACAGTTCTGCTACGACCAGTATCATTGAAACGGCTCTAAACTTATTGTAGGCCGGGAAATAGTCGAGGAAGAAAAAGGTTAGTTCAGGGAAGTTGCGCCCCCAGGAGAGGAGTATTGAGAAGATGGTTGCCACAAAAAGGGCCCATTTAAGTGGCCCTTTCAGCACAAACATGGCGAGAATGGCAAGGAAAAAGACAATGGCACCTACATACACCGGGCCTGAGGTGAAGGGTTGGTCACCCCAGTATTGGTTGCTACCTGCCACCTGTTCATGCATTCTGGGATCAACCTGTTCAAGAACCCCTCTGTCGTTGCCAATGGCACCTGATGCACCACCTTTGAAATTGGGCACAAGCAACGACCAGGTCTCCCCTATCCCATAGCTCCACTGTGTGGCATAATCGCGGTCAAGACCCGTTGTCTTGTTGCCCTGATCAATCGATAATTCTGACTGACCACGTATGGAAACCTGACCCCACTCGTTGATGGTGGCGAGGTGGGTGAAATGTGTTCCTGCAGCCAGGAATGTCACCACAACAAATATCGCGGTTGCAGTGAAATACTGTTTGAGCTGTTTCTCTCTGAAGGCACTTATCAGCATAAAAATCAGATATACACCTATCATCAGAAACATGTAATAGGTGATCTGTGGGTGGTTGGCCTTCACCCCCAGTGCCAGAAACAGTGCCATCACACCGGCGCCAAGCAGGTATCTCCCCCGGTATAGAAGTATCACACCGGCAAAAATCGGCGCCATATAACCTACTGCCAGTGCCTTGGTGTTATGGCCGGCTTCAAGGATGATAAAGAAATAGGAGCTGAAAGCGAATGCCACCGCCCCCATAATACTTAGCCACGGGTCAACACCCAACACACGCATCAGGATAAAGAACCCTACCATGTAAAGGAACACTGCCCCTGCTGGAATCGGCATAAAGCCCATGAAGACCTTGCCAACATTCCGCATAAAATCAGAAGTGTACCGTGCAGAAATCAGGTAGGCCGGCATTCCACCAAACATGGAATTGGTCCAATACGGATCTTCCTGGTACTTCTCGCGATGATCCTGAATCTCCTTGGCGGCGCCACGGTGTTTCATTATGTCCATCTGAACAAGCCGCTTCCCCTCCAGCATAGGAGAAAAATATGCCGCGGTAATCAGATAAAATGCCACCAATGCAAATAAATAGGGCCTGATCTCTTTCCAGTTGATGCTGCGCTTCATAGCATGTGTTTTATTGTGATGATGTTTAACCAATTTACAATGCCCGCCAGGGAGTTCAATGCTTTACATAACTGCCAGCGAAAATACTACTTTTGCCTAACATGTCAACCCCCACAGAGAGTAGGAGCAAAAACCCAATATGATAATGTAAATCAAACCTGAAAAAACCCTGTAATAAGGCGCAGGGAGTTATGGTTGGATCAGGGCCTCCGCATTTTCATGTAAAATTAGCTCCTCTTTTTGCTTTGGCAATTCGAATGACTTGATGGCTTCGAAGTGCCCCAGCTCGTAATTATCTGTACCATACAACAATTTATCAGCACATTCATGAAGCAATTCTTTGGCAAAATCTTCGTCACGGGTAAGTGCATTAAAACCACTTTTGCCGGAAATGTCTGCATACAGATTGTCATATTCTTTTAACAGCTGAACAGCAATCCCCTCTTCCTCTACCTTCCCCCTCATGAAGTTGAGCTCTTCATCAGGATTCCTCGACACATGGTTCCAAAACCTGGGGCCATGCGCTATGAAATTAATATCCGGAAATTGTTGCAGCCTTTTTTCAAGACCCTGAAAGTCCATTAAATATCCAGGGAAGTACTTCAAGCGCGCCTTAAACTTCTCCTTGAAAAGCCCTGTCAGGTTGATGAATCGATCAACATATTTCCTGACAACACCGTTAAACCCACGGTTCATAATCACATCCAGCGCTTTACCTGTCACATTATCATTGGGAGGGATGAAATGGTATCTGTCGGCTTCCATATGAAATAACACAGGACAGCCTGTTCCATCGACTGCCTTCAGGTAACGCAGCATCTCGGGTGAGCTCCATTTGTACTTCACCTTTAATTCGCCAATACCCTGCACACCCATTTCGAGGTACTTGCTAATCAACGACTCCACATTCCTTCTGCCGGGATCAGGAGCATAGAAGGGAACAATTCTATCCGGGTGATTATGATATGCTTCCAAAACCCTGTCTATGCTAAGGTGCTGATATAAATCATCTATGACAGGCGCCTGCTCCTCCCATGTTAACAGCCAACACTTTTCTATGCCGTTAGCATCGAGATAGTTAATAAGTTCCTGTTCGCTAAAACCCTTAAACCCTACATGCAAGTGCGTATCAATAATCATAAGCAGCAATCGTTGTCACCCCATTGTTACCAGGGTATGAAGAGACATGACAATGTGAAAACCGATGAAGAGTTCATTGCCAAAAACACTTGTCTCGTTTTTGTTACACAAATATAACGCTTTTTTCACATAAAGGTTTTATCCCGTAAAAGATCTATTTTTTCTACTTTTGCTGCCAGCCTCAGGAGGAAGGTATTTTTGCCAACCGTTGAAAGCACCTTTGATGCAAACAACCTATGGCGCTACAGAACCGGCCTCGGTGACGAAAGAGCCTAAGCACCATTGCTTCAAATGGGGGTTGGTGTGATGCCAGAAAGATGCAAGAAATGACAATAAAAAGGAGTAAACGCAAGCTGCTGCTTGTAGGCTATAAATACATTCCTGAGATTCAGGAGCGAATCAAAAGAATGGTGTTTCCGCTGATCAACGCCTTCTATTCGCATGCTGCAAGAGCCATCAACAGACCTGCCGGGATTGTTAACCTGTTGATCAGAAAGATCCCGGTGTCATTCACCAGAAATCTCCCTTTTGCTGAACAAGCCCGTTCGTTCCTGTATGCCGTCGGTATCACCAGAAGGGGGGCGCGCTGTTATGTGAAAAAGCATAATTATGAAGAGTTTACAAGGGCATTAAATGAAAGAGGCATTCAATATGTCGTACTTCGGTGGTGGGATCGCTTCCCGGTTATTCCTGCAGGAGAAGACTTGGATATGTTGATGGAAGAGGATGAGTTTTTACGCATCAAAGACCTGATCACCTATCGCAAAACACCCTATAAATGTGATGTATACCTATTGAACGGGATTTCACCGGGGCATTGGAACCATCTGCCGTATTTCCCCAACACTCTTTTCAAAGAAGCCATTCAACACCGGGTGCTGCACAATCAGTGTGTATATGTTCCAGACAAGGAACGGTATTTTGCTACCCTTGCATACCATGCTGTTTTTCATAAAGGAC
>SKPS01000170.1 GCA_007119395.1 Lentimicrobiaceae bacterium | reverse complement strand
CAGTGTTCCTGACACTGTAAACACCTGTATCATCACATCGAGATCACAGCAAGGCTGGTTGTGCTCGAACCAGAACTCGGTATGTGTTGTGAAGGGGTTAGGGTAGTTCAGTACGTGAGAAAGTACCGGTTCATCAGCAGAAGCAACCACAAACTCAGTAAAGGTTTCAGAGGAGTTATTCAGAATATCCCATGCTTTCACATTGAGTTGGTGAGGGCCATCTTCGAGGTTAGATAACTGGTACATCACCCTTCCTGAGTTGTATGAGTCGAGGTCAGATTCGTAATAATCATTCAACACGATCGGGTTGCTGGTGTTGCCGTTGAGCGTAGCTGTAATGTCATGGCCGATACCACTTCCTGTGGTATTGATTCCGTATTTATCACTCAGCAGGGCGAGGATCACAGGGTTGTTGTCTGTGGTTCCACCGAACACAAAGCTGGTGTCATTCAGGTATAGACGGATTTCGGGCCCATTTTGGTCAGCAATCGGTACATCAGCGGTGCCGCCCACAACAATCCGGTCGAAATATCCGTGGGCATCCTCTACCCCGTTTTCGGCATAATAGCTGATCTTTCCGTACCCAAAGGCATAGGCAATGTCTTTGGGCACATAGAACGAGAAAGCAAACTCTCCGTTTGTAACACTCACCTTCCCTCTGTAAAGCGGGTTGTTTTGCATGGTGAAATTCTTTGGGAAGCTTGTGGGATCATTGGCCAGTGTTGTAAAGGTGGTTTTTTTGTCATACACCACCGGGTAGAGTGTTCCATTGAAATTTGAAAGCACCTGTTGGTTCTGATCCGTGATGGCACCTCTCACCGTAACCTTCGACAAAGCTTTGAGTGTGTCAAAAGGAGCGGTAATCAGGCTGTCGTTGATATGGGTGGTGATAACTCTGTGCTGCGGGTATGCAAGCATCAGGGCGGGGTCACCGAGGATGACCATGTTTCTGTTGCTGATGGGTGATCCTGCGCTCACTTTTGAAGTTCGGAATATATCGCCCAAACGTTGGTATTCGCCATTGACTTTATTGAATACGTGTTGATAGAATGCTGTGTTGAACTGATAGTTGGTAGAGGCGAAGGCGAGTCGGGTGGTGGTAAAGAGTGCGATGGCTCCACCGTTGGGGTGGAGGATGGTATACTCTCCGGCAGAGCGTCGTGAGGGGTCATCGAACCTGCTGAACTCACAGGTAGAGGTAAGGAAGAGTGGCATTTGCCACGTGTTTTGCCAGCTCTGGATGTCTTCGATTCGCAGGATTCGTTCGTGTGCCCATCCCAGTTCTCCGCCATGGCCGATATAATTCATGATAAGAGCGCCTCTTTCCATTTGCCTGTTGATGGCTTCATTCACTTCGGGGTAGCGATGACCACCGGCAATTGAGACCTGCTGGTATGCATCAAGGTAGATCTTATTGAGGTTATAAACGCTGTACATGGTATCGAGGTAGTTGGCCAGCATCTCTGCCTGGTCGATGTGGAGGTTGTTGTCCTCGTCATCGGCTACAATACAAATAGTATTTCGCCAGTCGGCGAGGGGTTTTCTGCTGGCAGTGGCGGTACAAACTGCGCCATCGGGCACAGCGCTGTTGTCACTGAGGTAGCGAACTATTTTGTCAACCAACAGGTTCGCATCAGACAACGTTGCGACCGGCATACGCCCAATGCCGATGTCAAGGGCGCCACTGGCGTTGAAACCTTCGTGGTCATCAAGCAGGCCGAAATAGTCATCTGTGACCCAACTTCCGGCAGGGTTAAGGCTCTCAATGGATTGGAAAGTGGGGATAAAGTTGGTGTTGTTTTCAATACGGTTTTTCGGGTCGTATGATCCCCCGCCAAAGAGCAGCAGGTAGCGTGGAGTCTCTTTCGGGGTGGTGGCACGATCGTAGAGCATTTTCATAAAGTCTCTGATGGCGGTAGGGTCTTGTTTTCCAGAGGAGAATTCGTGATAGATCTCTCTGGGTGTCACCACCAGGCAGGTTAATCCGCTCTGTGTCCTGTGAATATCTGCCAGGCGGTTGGCAGGAGACAGAAAATCGGGATGTGCAACAATGACCATCTCCACAGGGTCAGTGCCACGCAAATCCTGGTTGCTGACCCTTCCTGCCGGTTCAGTTTGAAACCAGCCGGTGCCATTGTGCGCAATATACTGTCTCATAACAGAAGCATCTGCCGTAAAACGGTACACATTGCCATTCAAGGTACCCTGTATCAATTCAGGTTGAAACGGATTTGTGACATCCCATACGACGGTATTGGCCGTTGCATCACCAATCTGAAACTCTGCAATGTTTCCGGCACCCGTAACTGATGGTTCTCTGAAGCGAAGCTGAGCACTGGAAAAACGGAGCTCCCGTCCCAGGTTGACCTGAATGTAGTCAAGCCACCCAATAGATGATGATAGCGGTTTATTGTATGAAATGGTTAACGGAATCGTATTGCCGGATGTGTTAAAAGTGAGGGTTCGCTGGGTGGTGTGCGCGAAGGTGTTATTATACCCTGCGCTGATCGGAATAACAGACACGCTGGAGCTGTGTTGCCCTGACTGTATTGTAAAGGTACTCGTGGTGAGAGACCTGGCTGCAACCGCTGTAATGATCTCTACGGGTCGTGACGGGCTGATATTATTCACCGTAAAATTGAACTGGTACGTAGTTCTGTGATCAAACACTTCACCCAGCCACAGTTTACCTGATTTCAAAAGGTTAACAGAGTCCCTTTCATGCCTGAAGTGATCATGGTATGTATCCACCTGGTGTGTTGGGGTTCCTG
>SKPS01000188.1 GCA_007119395.1 Lentimicrobiaceae bacterium | reverse complement strand
TTCCAGGTGGCTCCATTCCCTTTCTCTCAACCGACCGCAATGGGGTGTTGTGGATTACCGATTACGGGAAAGTGACCCGGTATGATGGGCACTCCTGGACTACCTGGGACCAGAGCAATTCCCCGTTACCCCTTGTGCACTATTATACAGCAGTAACAGATTCCGCCGGGGTGTTGTGGATCGGAGGTGATGATTCAGGCTTGGTGCGTTTCGACGGTACCAACTGGGATTTCTATACCCGGCATAATTCTGATTTTCCTTACCACAGAATAAATCAGCTGGCAGTGGACCACGACAACAATCTGTGGGTCACGGGCACAAGTGCGCCCTTTTATACTGTGATTAAGGTCGATTCGGAGGGCACTTTTACCCCGTTTACATATACCAATTCTCCGTTGTCCGGCTATACCGTAAGGAGTCTGCATGTTGACCCGTTCAACAACAAATGGTTTGGCATGAGTAGAGGGCGGGGAGTCACGATTCACAACAGCAGCGGATTGATCCTTGCTATGCCACCTCCGGTTTTTGCCCAATCCCCCGTGGCAGAGGTGTGGCCCAACCCGTTCTCCGAAGCTTTCCGGGTCGCACTGCCCGGGTATTGCTCCGACTGCTTTTATCAGGTGAGGGATATGCAGGGACGTCTCGCCATGGAAGGGGAGTTAAGGGGTGATCAAGCGAGAATCAACACCTCATCGTTGGCTCCGGGAGTCTATATCTTCACCGTAACAGGCAGCAACATCAAGACAGCACAAAAGATTGTGAAACGATACTGAGGGATCCTGCCCATATTGCAGCGGTGGTTTTTTTTAGGTAGGTCAATCACGGTCAGGCACCCATTGCTTCTTCCAGACCCGGATAAATGGTGAAAATGGTGGAGAAGCCGGAAATATCAAAAACCTCTTTGATAAAGGGTTGAAGATTACACAACTTCAGGTTGCCTCCTGTGGCCCCTGTCTTCTTCTGGGCCAGCAGAAAAACACGTAGGCCGGAACTGCTGATATACTCCAGGCCGCTGCAATCTATAATTATGCTGTTCTCTTTCTCCAGTGTTTTCATGATCTCTGTCTCAAAACTACCAGCAGTCATGGTGTCGATCCTGCCTGTAACTTTCAGGATGGTGTAATTGTCTTTTTTCTTGATTTCGGTTTTCATAAGTTTATGTGTTGGTTATTTATATGTATGCTTTACGGTCAAACGCTTTTCATCATCGATAAAACATTTTTGCTATTGCATCTTTCGTAATGAACCTCATCCATCAGTTGTCGGATAAGAAAAATCCCCAACCCCCCTACAGGTCTTTCAGTTACCGATCCGGTGATGTCGGGTTCAGGGTTTTTGGTGGGATCATAAGCTTTACCATCATCGCGGATCACCATATGGAAAACGCCATCACGCAGAGCCAGTTCAATCTCTATGGTATGAGAGAGCTTGTCGTTGTAGGCGTAGGAGATAATGTTTGTCAGTGCTTCTTCAAGTGCCAGATTCATTGAGGGTATCAGGTTTGGCGGCAGTCCGAAATTATGGATTGATTCTTCAAGCATCGCACTTGCTTTTTCCAGCTCTACGATCCTGTTTTCTATGGAGAATTTTGTTTCCATTGGTTCATTAAGCATTAGTGGGTGGGTTGAAAGAGATCGCTAACATGGTGATGTCATCCGATTGTTCGTAACCATCAATGTGTTTATGAATGGTGTTTTCAACGGCTTGTATCAAGGCTTTTGTGTTTGCATGTTGGTTTTCACTGATGACCTCCAGAAGCCTTTCATCCCCTAATAGCTCTTTCTCATGGTTTTCGGCTTCGTTTACTCCGTCGGTATATAGGAAGACCTTGTCGTTGATGTTTAGAACCAGTTCATGTTCAACGTATTGATAATCCTCAAACAACCCCAGGGGGATGGAGGTGTCTATTTTTACCATTTCAACTGAGCCGTTGTTGCTTATTTGAACATGTGGGTTGTGACCTGCATTGACATATTTCACTGATCCATCATTGAGATTCAGTATTCCGAGGAAGAAGGTGACAAACATACATGAGTCGTTGTTGATAGCCAGAGATTTGTTAAGGATATTGATGATTTCAGCCGGTTCGTGAAATTTATCGGCTATAGAGCGGAGCAGGGTACGGGTAACAGCCATAAAGAGTGATGCCGGGATCCCTTTGCCGGAAACATCACCAATAGCGAAGCAGAACTTATCGTTATCGATAAGGAAGAAGTCGTAGAGATCGCCCCCCACCTCTTTTGCCGACTTAAGCATGGCGAACAAATTAACCTGGGGCAGGTCGGGAAAGGGAGGGAACGAGTGGGGTATCATAGACATCTGAATATCACGCGCAATGCGTAATTCGCTCTCTATTTTCTCTTTGGCTGTGACGGTTTCCTCCAGATCACTGATGTATTTCTTCAGTTGGTCTTGCATGTGCCCAAAGGCATTTCGGAGCTCAAGCATTTCGTCGTTGGATTTAACCACAGGGAGTTCAGTGTCAAAATCACCTTCCGCTATCCTTTTTGTTGTAAGCGCAAAACGTGATAAGGGGGATGTCAGTGAATTGACATTGTTCACAATCATGAAAGACAACAGCCCCAAGCCCACAACAATCAAAATAATGGTGATCAAATTCATCTGCTTAAGAGCAGCGAACATCTCAGAATCAGGATATACTACACCGATAGACCACATATTTGACCCCAGGTTGGTGTAGTAAATCCACTGTTTTTTGTCTCTCACGTTATATGCTCTGAAATCACTGAGGCCTTTCATCAGATCTCTTCCTATC
>SKPS01000081.1 GCA_007119395.1 Lentimicrobiaceae bacterium | reverse complement strand
TATCCCGGGCTCGGTATTCAGCTCCATGTCTGAATCCTCCATTGAGGGGTCATAATGAACCAGAGCATAAACACCATCCTCTCTATCTGTCGGTATTGGAACAAACCTTCGGGATTCCTGCTCTTCAGCCGGTTGATCAATGGTTGATATGCTGTCGATTTTATCCCTGATGTCATTAAATCCTGCATCAATTGATGTAGTGAAATCTCCTGACCAAACCTTCTCAAATACATCTGACAAAACAAAACGATACAGATCGATGATGTCGTTATCCGTAAAAAAATCATCGAAAACGGCAATAATTCTGCGCTGGACCTCTTCCTCGGTCAACATTCTTTCTAAATCTCTCAGGTATATGCTGTCGGCACCACTCGCATGATACCATGCGGGTCTCAGTTCCCAAGCTATAACCTGAAGCATGTAGGTTTCAACCAGCCCTACACGATTAACAATTTCTTCAGTCATCTCGCGGCGGCTCTGACCTGTAACAGTGGCTGCAGATTGAAGTATAATGCATGCCACACTAAATACCCTGATCCATCCCGGAATAAAACTTTTGTACTTTCTCATGGGTGTGTCTTATGTTATAATTCGAAGCATCGTTACCTCAGAGTACGTTGATTTTCGCTCATTGAACGACTCTGACATATTTCTGCCTCCTGATAAAAACCAAACAACAAATATACGTACATATTCAAACCATACGTTTCATCCGGGGCGCTCTTTTGCCTTGTCGGCCGGATTCAGTAATTTTACCCCATCAATCTGATCCGCACTACCCTCAGTTAACACGCAACTATGGACCAGTCGCCCTTGTTACATGATGCGCTGCAACCCTTCTACCAGCACTGTATGGAGTTGTACCGGGCAACAACCGCCCGGGGAGAACAGCAGCTCTCGCTCTCCCTCTTCGGCACCACCATTTCGGTCAGGTTGCCTGCCAACAGCATCGTAGACAGCCTGCTCGACACCGCACCGAAATACGATATCACTGACCGGCACCCTGCACAATTCTCCCTCTATATCACCGACAACAGTTGTGAAGGCTTTCATGCCCCTGTATCCCCTTTCGACAGGTATCGTTTTACGCATCGTGGTGATATCCTGGGCGCAGAAGAGAGCGTCATCAAACCCATCTATCTCTATCATCACCGCACCATCGGAGTGATCCATTGCCGGGAACAGAAGGCCGTGTGGCTGATCAGGGATGCATCCCTTCTGACAGCGGAGGCATTGTGGAGTATGATGGTTTATGGGTTTTCAGTATGGTTGGCAGAGGCAGACATCCTTTTTCTTCCCGGTATGATTAAAAATTCCGGAACAGTGTGCCCGACCCACGGGGGGAGCCAACAATACACACGCTCAAACCCACCGGTGAAGTGCCCTCCCGACACTGTTGCCAACTGGGTGGCCATACATACCCCTCTGCACACCCAAGCCTCCGCAGTGCCAATTGGCACCACCCACACAACCCCTTCCCCCGTAACATCCCTCTGCTTCGATCAGCCGGGCAACAAGCCGCCCTCAGCACAAGAAGCCGCTTGGCAAGAGATCAGAAATATCAACAGGCTCACATTCATCACACTATCGCAACTGCCTTATGGCGGAAACAACCACCTCCACCTTTTACAGCGACTTCTTCAACAGTCAGCGGTGATGCAAAAGCTTACCGCTATTATGTCGAGGCGGGAGAGACACCTTGAAAAGATCTCCTTTATCATTCCGGCATACAATGCAGCCCCATTTCTTCACCAGGCGGTGGAGAGTATCGCCGGCACGGGATATCCTGACCCCGAGGTGATCATTGTTGATGACGGCTCAACAGATGAAACGGCAAACATGGTACACCGCCTCCCTTTGCCATGCCGCTACCTCTACCAGCCCAATGCCGGTGTATCAGCAGCAAGAAACCGCGGAATAGCCGCTGCATCCCATCCACTGATCGTTTGCCTTGATGCCGATGACCTCCTCAACCCACCCGCACTCTACTCACTACTGCATACCCTGATGATGAACCCCGGAGCCGCGGCAGCAACAGGCTTAGCTCAAAAGTTTCGTGTAGACAACCACAACAACAACATCTTCGTAGGCTCCCCCGCTGAATCTTACCCCTGGTATGTCGGGGCAGCACTCTTCAGAAAAGAGGCTTTCTCAGCCAACGGAAATTTTGACGAAGCCCTGCATTGCAGCGAAGATACAGACTGGTTTATTCGTGCAAGAGAAAAAAACCTCATGGTGATTCGTGTGCCTGTGATCACGCTATTCGTCAGAAGACATCAGGGCAATATGACGCGCCAACTGGGGATTGAAGACCTACAGCTGACCCATCTGCTCAGGAAAAAGATAGCAAGGAATCATTAACCCTTCTCCAGAAGCAGAAACATATCAACACCATAACGTTGTTGCAGATCGGGTGAAGCATTCACATAGTTGTCGATATCGGGCTGACGCAATACGTCACGCTCTTCCCTGGCTACATGAAACACCCTGAAATCGACAGTCTTCAATCCGATATCTGCAAAATCTGACATCATCTGTTCTGCATGAAAATAGTGCACCGGCAATACCCCGCTGCTGTTTACCAGGTTGTTGAACTCTTCACGGCTTACCGTTTCCCTCACTGGGGTTCCGTTCTGCAGATAGTTGTTGCCATACTGGTCAACATCACCCGTTGAGTGACATGTTGTCAACGCAATCACCCCGTTGTCAGAAAGATGGTGCGCCAGGTTTTTCATCAGCGGGAGTACATGGTCGGTGTGGATGTGTTGTATCACATGGCTGCAGAAGATCAGGTCGAAGCGATCATCGCTTGCAAACTCTTCTGCAGAGACCTGCTGCATCGTGGTCTTCTCAGACATGCCAAACGCTTCAGCCATCTCCACAGCCTCAGCAAAACGATCTCCGTCGGGCTCTATGGCGGTGATCACCCTGAACAGCTTCCTGAAAACCCACAAAAGCCGCCCCCTGCCGCAGCCGGCATCCAAACATCGCTCGTAACGAAAACCCTCCTTGCGACCAATATAGTCAAATATGCGGTCCAGAATCGCTCGCTCACTCTCCTCCCAATAGGGGTCATCCTTCTCGAACTTCTCAAGGAACTTTAGGATCAAAACATCCTTAAAATCAGGATAATGATATGGTGACATACTATAATGAATTGTTGAAACAGGGCAGCAAAGCTATCCTTTTTCTCCCGCATACACCAATATAATTCGTAATTTTGAGGCCTTTTTATTGCGCCATCATTATTCAGAGCTGTCGAATCATGAACTTAACAAGGTACAAACCCAACACCGAAGAGATTATCTATCAAATGATTGAAGGGGAGTATATCCTGCTCAACCTGTCAAACGGCAACTATTTCAGTCTCGACAATCTGGGGGTTCTGATCTGGCGTTGTGTTGAGAATTCTATTCCGCAGGAGGAGCTGTTCAGCCTGTTGCGTGACCAAGAATCCAACAACATGGAGGCGTTGGTGAATTCTGCAAGAGGTGTTTTTGAAGCATTGGTTACGGAGGGCCTCGCCCTGCCTGTCACCGATTCTACAGGCGATGAGAACCGGTGTATGGAAGAGTTCAGGCAGATGATCCGTGATGGCAAGGTACACCTCAAGCCGGCTACACTTCATGCCTACAAAAACATCCAGGAGAAATATGCGCATCCCTGCGGAGTAAAGGAGATATAATTGTATGACATCATTACACAAGTCGATCAAGAGCGAAGAGGAGCAGGCACAATACTTCGATGCATTTTACGAACGGTTCAATCAGGCGGTTCAGGCAGTGGGCGACGAGAAGCACTACTTTGAGATCGCCGGTTTTACGATTTGCCTTCGTTTTGCCGGGAACCACATGGTGGAGATTATGACACCTGCCTTGAACCATCTGCGGTGTAATCCTGTTAGCAAGCCCGATCTCACACTGTGTGTCTGGGACACTGAGTCAACCGGTGTAGAGATGGTTCCTCACCCTGTAGGTATAGAAGATTTTACTGACAGGGGTGATATTTGGGGTTTCTATAGTTCGCAGATCAAGACGGCCTTTCACTGGAGTGATTTTTCAATCAATGTGCTGGATCTTTCCAAAGGGATTGGGATCTATTGGGTGGAGACCACCTCGCGTTTCCCCTATTGGGTCTACTCTTCGCCGCTGCGAACGCTGTTTCACTGGTGGATGGAATCGAAAGGGTTGCAGTTGATCCATTCGGCGGCCATTGGCACCGACCAGGGTGCGGTGATGGTGACCGGAAAAGGGGGGAAGGGGAAATCAACCACTGCTATCTCCTCTTTGCTGCAAGGGATGTATTACCTTTCAGATGATTATGTGATCGTAGGCATGGAACCTGAGCCAATGGTGTATTCACTATATAACACGGCAAAGATCAATGCTGTAGATTTGGAGAGGTTTCCGGAGCTTGCAGAGATCTGCATCAACCCGGAAAAGTTATCACACGAAAAGGCGGTTATGTATATGTATCCGCGATACCGCGACTTGCTCCTTGACCGGTTGCCGCTGAAGGGGATTATGCTACCGGAGGTTCACCAGGGCGCTGATACATCGCTGCATCCTGTTGAATTCTGGACCCTGCAAAGGGCCATGGGGTTTTCCACCATGTCGCAGCTGCCAAACGTAGGGAGGCATACACACCACTACCTGAGCCAACTCATCAAACGGATGCCCGTCTTTACACTCAGGCTCGGACAGGAGCTGAGCAAAGCCCCTGAACTGTTGCGTCAATTTGTCTCATCACCGGAAACCTACCGGTCAAAAGATACCACACAAAGAGATGAGGCAACCACAGAATGGCCCCTGGTCAGTGTTATCATCCCTGTGTACAACGGAGAAAAATTCATCAGAGAGGCCATAGAAAACATCCTTTCTCAAAACTACCCGGCCCTGGAGATCCTCATCATCAATGATGGCTCAACTGACAACACCGATGCAGAGATCAGAAGGGCAGAGCAGGAACTCCACGTAGACCTGCGGTACTTCTGGTATGGAAACGACGGGCCCGCCTTCGCCCGTAACCGCGGAATCAGAGATGCCACCGGCGACTATATTGCCTTCCTGGATGCCGATGACCTCTACCCCGAAGGAAACCTGATCGAGCTCGTCAAATACATGAAACAACATCCCGAAGTGGACGTGGTGAGAGGGTATGCCGGAATGTTTAGCCTGAATGAGCAGGAGAACACTTTTGAGCCATATGGCGACCCGCGCGAGTCATACCCGGCATACATTGGCGCTGCACTCTACCGCAAAGAGGTGTTCAGAAAAGTGGGGCTGTTCGATGCCGCTCTCAAGTTCGCCGAAGATTCTGACTGGTATATGCGTGCTACTGAACAAAAAATCAACATGCAGTGGCTCGACAAAGTAACCCTTCATGTGCGCAGGCACGGACAAAACATGACAGAAGGGAAAAGCCTTGTGGAGCTCAATACCCTGGTGGTGTTTAAAAAAGCCCTTGACAGGATGCGTCGGGGTGAGTGCGACTACTAAACAGTGTGATCCGGTTTCTCTTCGGATGAATCTTGCACTTCCGGTTGATGTTTCTCTTCGGATGAATCTTGCACTTCCGGTTGATGCTTCTCTTCGGATGAATCTTGCACTTCCGGTTGATGCTTCTCTTCGGATGAATCTTGCACTTCTGAAGGTTGTGTTTCATCCTTTCCATCAACCTGAACGGTAGCGATACCACCGGCGTGGAAAAAGCGGCGTTGGAAAATCAGCAGGATAAATACGCCCACTGTAATGGCAGAATCGGCCAGGTTGAATACGGGTCTGAAGAAGAGGAAGTGTTCACCCCGCAGCCCTGCCGGGACAATTTTCCATTCGGGGTAATACCCTTCGAAGAGCGGGAAGTAGAACATATCAACCACTTTGCCGTGAAGAAAGGGTGCGTAACCATTACGCGGGTCAAAAACAGCCTGTTGAAGCATGGTGCTTTCGGTAAACAGCATACCATAAAAAGCGCTGTCGATAATATTACCCACGGCACCGGCAAAGATCATGGCAAAGGCGATGATCATACCCGGTTTGGCCTGTTTTCGGATAATCAGCAAGAGATAGTAAAAGATGCCGGCAGCAGCCAGAATCCGGAAAATGCTCAAAAAGAGTTTGCCATGCCTTCCGAAAAACTGCCAACCAAACGCCATCCCTTCGTTTTCAATAAAGAGGATGTACGACCACGAGCTAAAGAGTGTATGCATCTCACCAATGGTGTAATTGGTTTTGATATACACCTTAAGCACCTGATCCGCAATGATAATCAGGAAAATTACAATCAACGATTTACGTAGCATGTAAACTGAAATCGCGGGTTATTTTTTTTGCGGTTGTTTCAGTTTGGCCTCGATGCTGAGTGTGGCATGAGGTACACTGCGCAACCTCTCTTTTGAGATCAGCTTACCCGTTTCACGACATACCCCGTAGGTGCCGTTTTTAATGCGGATCAGCGCATTCTCCAGGTTGGTGATGAACTTCTGCTGCCTCGCAGCCAACTGACTGTTCTCCTCCTTCGACAACACATGATACCCCTCTTCCAATACCTTGAAAGTGGGAGAAGTGTCGTTGGTGTCGTTCTCATTGTTAAAGGTGTATGCATCAGTCAGCATCTTGAGGTCCTTCCGGGCATCTTCAAGCTTTTTCAGGATAATCTGACGAAACTCTTCGAGTTCGGCATCCGAATACTTCGTTTTTGCAATCTTCTCTTCTTTCTTGCTCATAGTAACTTATGTTTTACTGTTATTCACTACCCTGAAACCTCTGCTTCTGCATCACACTACAGCGATCTGAACAGGCACACTGATGGTGTCATTCAGTTCAAACAGGTGCGCATCACTGCTAATAGTGCCTTGGTCAACCCATTGAATCTGATCAGCCAGAGTTTCTGAACAAATATAATCATTTTTATATACAATTGCATCCATGAGGTGATCATTTTTTTCACAAACGATGGATATTCTGTCTGTCACGTTAAATCCGAGTTCTTTCCTCAGGTTTTGTACTCTGTTAACAAAGTCTCTTGCAACACCTTCCAGTTCCAGCTCTTTGGTAATGGTAACATCGAGGGCTACCGTGAGATTTTTCTCTGAGGCCACTACCCAACCCGGAATGTCTTCGGTGATCACATCGAGATCGCCTTGCTGCAGCACCACTGTTTCGCCCTGCACGGTGAGGTGAAGCGATCCTTGCTGTTCATATTGAGCAATCTCTTCTCTGCTGAATTGAGCTACAGAGCCGGCAATCTGTTTCATCAGTTTGCCATACCGCGGCCCCAGCACTTTGAAATTGGCTTTTGCCTTTTTCACCAGCATATCGTTCTGGGCCGGAATATACTCTATCTCTTTTATATTCACCTCATTACTAATCAGATCAGCCACACGCTCCAGCTGTTGCCTGGTTTGGCCGTTGGCTACCGGGATCATAATCTTTTGTAGCGGCTGCCTCACTCTGATATTGGATCTTTTGCGCAATGAGAGCACCATGGAAGAGATCGATTGTGCCATCTGCATCCTCTCTTCGAGGGCTTTGTCGATCTGATGTGCATTGGGTTTGGGGAACTGTGTCATGTGCACCGATGCACACTGTTCGCGTTGGGTCCCCTGGTTCAGGTCACGGTATAGCTGTTCCATATAAAAGGGTGCGATGGGAGCAGCCAGCTTGGCGATGGTTACCAGGCACTGGTAAAGCGTCTGGTATGCCGCCATCTTGTCGGGTCCCTTGTCACCTTTCCAGAAACGGCGTCTTGAGAGCCTCACATACCAGTTGCTCAGGTGCTCATCGGTGAATTGCTGAATGGCTCTGCCGGCGCGGGTGGGCTCATATTGTGCATAGGCGTCATCCACCAATTCAATCAGGGTGTTGAGCTCTGAGAGGATCCATCGGTCGATTTCAGGTCGATCCTCAACAGGTATCTCAGGCTCGCTGTAGCTGAAGTCATCGATGTTAGCATAGAGCGTAAAGAAGGCATAGGTGTTGTACAGCGTTCCGAAGAACTTGCGCTGCACCTCTGCCACCCCCTCCAGGTCAAATTTGAGGTTGTCCCACGGTTGGGCATTGGTGATCAGATACCACCGCGTGGCATCAGGCCCGTACTTGTTGATGGTTTCGAACGGGTCAATGGCATTGCCCAGCCGTTTCGACATTTTGTTTCCTTTGCGGTCAAGTACCAGTCCGTTCGAGAGCACATTTTTAAAAGCGACCGAGTCAAACACCAGCGAGGCGATGGCATGGAGGGTAAAGAACCAGCCACGGGTTTGGTCCACGCCTTCGGCGATAAAGTCAGCGGGGAAGTGGTTTTTGAACAGCTCCTGGTTATCGAAGGGGTAGTGGTATTGCGCATAGGGCATAGCGCCTGAGTCGAACCAAACGTCGATCAGGTCGGGTTCACGGTACAACGGTTTCCCGTTGGGCGACACCAGCACGATGCTATCGACGTAGGGCCGGTGGAAGTCAAAGGTGAGGTAGTTCTCTTCTGAGAGGTCGCCCGGTTCGAACTGTGCCAGAGGGTTCTCTTTCATCACACCGGCTTCAACAGCTTGATCGATGGCCTCTTTCAGTTCGGCCGCGGAGCCGATACATGCCATCTCGGTTTTGTCTTCACTTACCCAGATGGGCAAAGGGATGCCCCAGAACCGTGAACGCGACAGGTTCCAGTCGACCAGGTTCTTCAACCACTCTCCAAAACGCCCCTCTCCGGTCCAGGCAGGCTTCCAGTTAATGGTCTTGTTCAACTCCATCATCCTCTCTTTCAATGCAGTGGTTCTCACAAACCAACTGTCGAGAGGGTAATAAAGGATCGGCTTATCGGTTCGCCAGCAGTGTGGGTAGCTGTGAACATACTTCTCTATTTTGAAAGCACGCTCTTGCTGTTTCAGGTGTACCACCAGCGCCACATCAAGGGTTTCGTCGCTTTCGGCTTTGCCGGGATCAAATTCATTCTTCGTAAAGCTTCCGGCAAAAGGGGAATAGAGCCCGGTGTTAACCTGTTGCTGAACGAAGGCTGGATCCAGGTCTTCAAGACGGTAAAACTTGCCCGTTCTGTCAACCATGGGCTGACTTTTCCCTGTGCTGTCTGTAAGCAGCAAAGGGACAATACCGTTGGCTTTGGCCACCCTGTCGTCGTCGGCACCAAAAGTGGGTGCAATATGCACGATACCGGTACCATCTTCGGTGGTAACAAAATCGCCTTCAATCACCCTGAAGGCATCCCCTTTGGGTGCAACAAAGGGGATCAGTTGCTGATAGCTCATTCCGGCCAGCTGACGCCCCTTTACCACTTGTAAGGAGCTCCAGGGCAGCTTTTTGCCTCCTGCCTGGTACTCATCCAACGGAAGCCCTTCGTTGGCAGGGTCAAAATATTTCTCAACCAAAGCGGAAGCCAGGATCACCACGATTGGTTTTCCTGAGTAGGGGTTGCACGTTTTGATCACAGCGTAGTCGATCTGGCTACCTACGGCCAGGGCTGTGTTGGAGGGGAGGGTCCAGGGGGTGGTGGTCCATGCCAGCAAAAAGGTGTCCAGATCAGACAGCGCTGCAAGCCATTCCGAAGCAGGGTTGCTCTCCACCTTGAACTGCGCCACAACGGTGGTGTCTTTCACATCACGGTAACATCCGGGCTGGTTCAGCTCATGCGTGCTCAGTCCGGTACCTGCCGCGGGCGAATAGGGCTGTATCGTGTACCCCTTGTACAGCAAATCCTTGTCGAATAGCTGCTTCAACAAATACCATACACTCTCAATGTACTTGTTGTCGAAGGTGATATAGGGGTTGTCAAGATCAACCCAATAACCCATCATCCGTGTGAGCTCATCCCACTCCTCTTTGTACTTCATCACTTCACGCCTGCATGCAGCGTTGTACTCTTCAACGGGGATGGTGGTGCCAATATCTTCTTTGGTGATGCCCAACGTCTTCTCCACGCTGATCTCTACAGGCAGCCCATGGGTATCCCATCCCCCTTTCCGCTCAACGTGAAACCCTTTCATCGTTTTATAGCGGCAAAAAAGGTCTTTGATGGCGCGGGCCATCACATGGTGAATTCCGGGGATGCCATTTGCACTGGGAGGGCCCTCATAAAACACAAAGGGCTCCCTGCCTGCACTCATGGCCAGGGTATTTCTAAAAGTGTCGTTCTGCTCCCACCAAGTCCTGATCGCCCGGCCTGTGGCAGCAAAGTCCGGCTTCTTGTATTCGGGATATCTCTTCTCCATCCATTCGGTTTGTTAATCGCTGTGCAACCCTTGTAACCAGCTTATCAGAATGATTATGCAATGTTTATGGTACAGCGTAAATTTCAATAGGCGGCGCAAAAGTAAGAAAAAAGCACCTAAACTATTGCGCTGGTGTGATGAATGTGTATCTTTGCATGGCAAGCTGACATCAAAAAAACAGATCAAGATATGGCAAAGTCTACAGAAGTTCCCACCCCTGATGAGTTAAACAAAATCATCAATGGCACCACCTTTAAGGGCGACATCATCAGCAATGGTGATTTTCGTATTGATGGCAACCTAAAGGGGAGTTTGACCAGCAAAGGGAAGTTGGTCGTAGGGCCTACAGGTATCATTGAGGGCGAGGTTCAATG
>SKPS01000223.1 GCA_007119395.1 Lentimicrobiaceae bacterium | reverse complement strand
TGCTCAATACAATCAAGATAGTGCAGTCGAGGTTAAATACTGGGTTAGACATAGAAGGGATTTTGTTAACGATGTATGACAGCCGTTTGCGGTTGGGTAAGCAAGTGGTGGAGGAGGTTCGCACACACTTCAGGCAGATGGTTTTTGAGACCATCATTCACCGCAACACCAAGCTGAGTGAGGCACCCAGCTTTGGCGAAACCATCATTATGCATGATATCAACAGCAAGGGTGCCGTGAATTATTTGAACTTGGCGCGTGAGATACTGCATCGTAACGAAAAAGTTCCCGTAACAAAACAGGAGGGTCAAGGAGAGGCATGAGTGCAAAGAAGGCGGCATTAGGTAAGGGTTTAAGTGCTTTGTTGCAGACACCCGAGTCGGAGGTTACCGACCGGGATGTGGTAAGCGGGCGATACATGGCGGGTGCTGTTGCCAGCATCAGCATAAAACATATAGAGGCCAACCCATTTCAGCCTCGACAGGATTTTGAAGAGGAGGCGTTGCAGGAATTGGCTGAGTCGATCACCCGGCAGGGGATTATTCAGCCGGTAACGGTACGAAAGACGGGTACAGGGAAGTACCAGCTTATTTCAGGCGAGCGGAGGCTCCGTGCTGCTACCATGGCCGGCCTTCAGACTGTGCCGGCGTTTATTCGTACAGCACGTGACGACCAAATGCTTGAGATGGCCCTCGTGGAAAACATCCAACGTGAAAACCTCAACCCCATTGAGGTGGCCATCAGCTACCAACGCCTGATGGATGAATGTAAGCTGACGCAGGAGAAGTTGAGTGAACAGGTGGGCAAAAAACGCGCTACCATCGCCAACTATGTGCGGCTGCTTAAGCTGCCCGGCGAGATACAGGTGGCACTGCGTGATGAACAGATCTCCATGGGCCATGCCCGGGCGCTGCTCGCCATTGACAACAAAGAGCTGCAACTGTCGGTGCTGAAACAGATTATAGAAGATGGCCTCTCGGTGCGCGATGTGGAAGAGATGACCAGAGAACCGCAGCATCAGGGTGAAAAACCGATTACAACACCCAAAAGAGGATCATACCCTTTGCCAGAACACATGAAAGAGATCAAAGGGGAGCTAACACAGTTGCTGCAGTCAAAAGTTGAACTTAAACGCAACCCACGTGGACAGGGCTCACTGGTGATCTCTTTCCGTAACGATGAAGAGCTGGAAAGGATTTTGCAAATTATCAAACAGGGCTAGCTCCCAATGAAATGGCAAACCGAATATTGCATTATGGTTGCCGCTTTGGTAATCGCTCTTTTGCCAGTCAAAGGAGCTTTTGCAGATACCATTCCTGAAAAACAGCCTACCCCCTTTTTATATGGTAAACAAACGGAGCACTCCCCCCGTCGGGCTGCCATCCTCTCTGCCGTACTCCCCGGTACCGGACAAGCCTACAACAGGAAATACTGGAAGATGCCCATTGTATACGCTGCCGGTATCACCGGAGGCTATATGATCCATACCAATGCACGGGAATGGCGCCGGTTCCGGCAAGCATTCATCTATCGTAATGATGACAACCCCGATACCGTGGATGAGTTTCCCGTTTACAGTTCCCAGCAATTACAGGTATTTCGCGACAACTACCGGCGAAACCTGGAACTCTCTGTCATACTCACCACAGCGTTTTACCTGCTCCAAATCCTTGATGCCACCGTAGATGCTCACCTCTTCGACTTTGACGTCACCAACCAATTGACACTCAGTGGAAGACCCACCGTGATCCCCTCAAACGTGGTCGGCAATTCATTTTCCGCAGGGGTGTCATTGACTCTCTCGCTCAAGGACAGACACCATCACAGACAGGTTCAGCCTCGAAACAGTGCCAACAGATATGTATTCAATAACAACACAATAAATTAAAGATTATGAAAATTGCGATTGTAGGGTATGGGAAAATGGGGCGCAGAATCGCCGAGCTGGCGCCGGTTTACGGTTTTGAAGTGGGTGAGATCATTGACAACGAGTCAGAGTGGTCAGAAAAAGCTGAAAAGCTGTCGGAATGTGCTGTTGCCTTCGAGTTTTCCACACCTGACACTGCCAAGCACAACGTGATGCGTTTGCTGGAGATGGGATTGGATGTAGTGTGTGGTACCACTGGCTGGGGGCAGGGAGTGGCTGAAGCAGAAGAGCTGGCACTCTCCAAAGGCAAAGGGTTAATGGTTGTTTCAAACTTCAGCATCGGCATGAACCTTTTCTTTTTAATCAACCGTTATGTGGGTGACCTGATGAGCTCACTGCCCGGTTATGAGCCCTCCATCAAAGAGATACACCATGTGCACAAGCTCGATACTCCCAGTGGCACAGCGCGAACCATGGCTGATGACCTGCAACAGGTTATTGCCAAAGCGAAAAAGGGAGGCTCCTGCGGATGTGGATGTAACGATGTGGTTGAAGTGCCCATTGAGTCGATCAGGGAGGGTGAAGTAACAGGCACCCATTCAGTGAAGTGGGCCGGCAGCGAAGACATCATCTCTGTGCAACATGAAGCACTCAACCGCGATGGATTTGTAAAAGGTGCCCTGGCAGCAGCCAGATGGCTGCATGGACGCAAAGGCTCCTACTCAATGTATGACCTGCTGTTTGAACCCAAAGAGTAACACCGGGAAAAGCTTTCGGTGCTGACTGATCCGGTCAGGTTACCATGCAGTTTATTCCTTAACATGATTTAACGTCTCTGATATTCACTGCGATCTGTTTATTGCTGAAATTTGCCGCATTAATCCTTACCCATTATGCAAACCTTGTTTATCCTGCTGATTGTTTACGC
>SKPS01000324.1 GCA_007119395.1 Lentimicrobiaceae bacterium | reverse complement strand
TCTGCTTTCATCTTGGCCAGGCATAGGGCGATCTCATCGGGGGGGAGGTTGTTACCGGGACACTCTTCTTTGATTTCCCGAACGTCTATTTTAAAAGGGATTCCAAGTTCACGAAGCAACATTTGTCTTCTGGGTGATGCCGAAGCGAGCACAACCTCTGTATCATTCAAAGCGGGTGGGATGAGCATGGTTATTCAATATGGTATATCTGTAACGAGAGGACTCCTGCCACCATGGCGATACGGAGCAACTGAGAAGTGAAATGGTAATCATCCTGCTTACGGGCGGCATGATTTCGTTGGATGACCAATGCCAGCATAATCTGAACCACGATGAAGTAGTAGGCTGTGAGCTTATAAAAGCTACCAAGCCAGAGGTAGATCTGGACACCCAGCAGTGCCAGCATGGTGGCCAGGGTGATGGATGTCACGATCCATTTCACAGTGGTCATGCCTGCCACCACAGGGAGGGTCAGACAACCATACCGTTTGTCACCCTCCACATCTGCCATGTCTTTTATTATTTCACGAATCAGAGAGAGCACAAAAGCGAACAAAGCGAAGAAGAACACAGCGTTGTTGACCCATCCAAACTCTGCACGGTTCATGATAAAGATACCTTGGTTTGCCATCGCCATAAACTCAAAGAGCCATACTACCAGCACCACGAGTCCCGACAAAACGGCCACCACCAGATTACCCCAGAAAGGGCGCCGTTTATACCTGGCCGAATAGAGCCATAGCATCAACCCCACAATCAGGTGCACAAACACCAGCTTGGCAGTTCCCACATACAAAGAGACCAGTAAACCCGTTAACACACCCAGCGACGTAAGGGTTGCATGCAGGGGAATGGCATGTCTGACAGGCACCCGTGATCCCAACACCACCTTTTCAACACGGTTCACCTGGTCAATCCGAACATCAAAGTAGTCGTTGATAACATACCCTCCCGACATCATCAACAGTACTGAAAGCACCAGCATGAGAAACACCCACAGAGGGATGGGCATCTCATACCCTTCACTCATCAGAAGTGGCCTGATCAGATAATATCGCACCATCACCATCGTAAACACTGTTACCAATAAATTGGGCCAGCGAATGAGCATCAGGTAATTGGCAACATGCTGCAACCTCTCCCTGGCAAACAATCGAGTGATTAATTTCATAATTCTCTTTTAACTGATCATTGTTTTTAACGAAAAACTATTTCAGCCTACCACTGGTATGCGTCGGTTTGCATCCAGTTACCCTGCAGCCTCATCACCTGCTCTATGATGTCTCTGACACACCCTTTGCCACCCGGGTAGATTGATACATATTCTGATACACTGCGTATTTCCCATACGGCATCAGCGGGGCATGTGGCCACGCCGGCGCTTTGCAGCATAGGGTAATCGGGGATGTCATCACCCATCACAAGGATCTCCTCTTTCCGCAGTCCATACTTTTCCACAAACGATTCAAATACTGATCTCTTATCAGAAGCGCCCAGGTAAATATCGGGCATATCCAGGTGGCGAAACCGTTCAGCCACCCCCGGAGAATTGGCGCCTGTAATCACAGCAATCCGGTACCCCTTTTTGATGGCAAGCTGAACAGCATACCCGTCGCGCGAATGGGTGGTGCGCATCATTTCGCCGTTTTCAAGCACATACACTACGCCGTCGGAAAAAACGCCGTCGTAATCAAACACAAATGTGGTAATCTGCTTTAGTTTCTCTTTGTAGTTAGACATTCTTTTGATGATTTATGATTGAGCAATGGATTTCGAGATCAGTTGATACAGTTGTTGGATTTCCGGGTTGTCGTCAAGCAGTTTGAGGTGTTTTTCGAGGGTCTCTTTATCATTTCTGATGGCGGGGCCGGTTTGCACACTCTTCGGGTCATCGGCCTGCAGTGCTTTTCGAATGGTTTCTTTCACCAATGGTTGCAAGAGAGGTTTGGCGGCAGGCTCCTTTTCGGCGATACGGTATGCGAGTGCCAGCATATGGTTGGTGAAGTTGCAGGCAAACACCGCGGCTACGTGCATCACCATCCGTTGATGCGAGTTCACTTCGTAGGTTGGGCAGCCCAGTGTATGTGCTATTTTGGTGATGCGTTGCACCACCGATGGGTCCACACCTTCAACACACACAGGTATCTCCCCGCGTGGTACCGGTTGGAGTGCCGTTAATGTTTGCAAAGGATAGAACACCCCCCTTTGCCGACAGAAGGGCGCAAGTACATCAATTGAGGAGGATCCAGAGGTGTGACAAACCAATCCACGGAATGATTGCAGGTTGGATGCTACGGTCCGGATGCTTTGGTCGTTGACTGCAATGATGATCACATCGGATTTCGAGGCCAGCTGCTGCAGGTTGTCTTCGAGCGGCACATCGAACCGTTCACCCACACTGCGGAGTCTGGCCACATCGGCATTGCGCACCAATACACCGCTTACCGAAACACCGGAGAGTGAGCAAAGACGTGCCAGGTGCCAGGCAACATTGCCCGTCCCTACAATCCCGATCCTCTCATCAGTTACTCCCGCCATTGCGCTTGTTTAACAGGTTTTTCAAGTGATTTCCGCGGTGTAAAGATAGAAAAAAGTGCCTGACAAACTGCACATCCTCGCGATTAAACAAGTATTGCGAGAGTGTGGCACGCTCCCGAAACTGAAATACAGCGAGATGGTACAGCAGGGATACCCCATAAGTGATGGAGGCAGCCATCGCGGCACCGGGCAGCTCATAACGGGGAATCAACGCATAACACGCCAGTGCAATGGTGACCAAACCAATCACTGAACCAATGGTGTTG
>SKPS01000058.1 GCA_007119395.1 Lentimicrobiaceae bacterium | reverse complement strand
GGATTTTTACCGTACGAAGATCCATGAGATCAACGATCAGATCTTAACGATCCGGCGTGAGCAGCGTCGCATGGAGCAACAGCGGCAGGGGATGCAACTGCGGTTGAACGAGTTGGTCAGGTATCAGCAGCAGTTGGAGAGGGAGAGCATCACACCGGCTGCTTACAGTTACCAGGTGATTGTCACCGTATCGGCCGAAGTGGCTGCCCAGGGTGAGATCACCATCAACTACCTTGTCAGCAATGCTTCGTGGGTTCCTTCATATGAGTTGCGGGCACACAATAGCAGTGAGCCTGTGAGTCTCCACTACCGGGCGATGATCACACAAAACACGGGTGAGGATTGGCAGGATGTGCAGTTGACCTTGTCAACCGTTACCCCTCAGCCACAACGTGCGCGCCCCCGGTTAAGTGCATGGGTCTTGCGCTATGCCCAACCACGGGGCACAGTCATAGCTGCACAATCCAATGTAGCCATGGATGTTGAAGTCGCTACGATGGCTGAGAATTCATCACCCCGTGTCAGGCATCAACATCTCGACAAGAGCAAGCCTGCTCCCTCGCTGTCGGCTTTCACACAGCAAAACACCCATTTCTCCAACATCGAATTTGAGATCAGCATGCGTTACACCATCCCTTCCGATGGCAAGGCGCACCGTGTATCGATACTCGAAGAGGAGGTTGACGCACAATTCCGTCACTATGCGGTGCCAAAGATGGAGCGTGAATCCTACCTGATGGCACAACTTACCGGGTGGGAGCGTCTGAGTTTGCTGCCGGGTACTGCAAACATCTACTTTATGAACACCATCATCGGCTCAACACCCATTGATCCGCTCACCGCTTCAGATACATTGGAGATTGGTCTGGGACTGGACCAGGGGGTGACAGTGGCACGGAAAAAGATTGCCGACCGCGAAGTCAACCGTATGCTAAGCAGCAACACCGAGCGTGAGATTATCATGGAGATTACGGTGCGAAACAGGAAAGGTGAACCGGTGAACCTCCAGCTGTCTGATCAGATCCCTGTATCAGGGGATGAAAACATCAGCATCAAACACACCCAGGCCAATTTATCGGGTGCTACGCTCAACGAACGCACCGGCGAGCTGTTGTGGAACATCCAACTAAAGCCCATGGAGACCAGGGTGATCACCTTCACCTACACCATTACCCACCCTCGCGACCGTCCACTGCCGGTGATGTAGGATTCTGTAGTCGGGAGCAATACCTTCATAATCCGGTCTGTTCTCAGCAGATCCGTGTAAATCAGATCAACCAGATTGGTATCTCCTGTTTCGTTGGTGGCTTATCGGGAGCGCACCTCTTTGATGGCGTTGATCAGATCCGGAATCACGGTTTTATAGTCTCCTACTACGCCGTAGTCAGCCACTTCAAAGATGGGTGCATCTTTGTCGTTGTTGATGGCCACGATGTGTTTTGAAGAGGAGATTCCACCAACGTGTTGGATGGCACCTGAGATTCCGCAGGCTATATAGAGTACCGGTGCAATAATTTTCCCGGTTTGCCCTACGTGTTCGTCGTGGGGTCTCCACCCTTCGTCGGAGACGGGGCGGGAGCATGCGACGGCAGCGCCAAGCAGCTCAGCCAGCTCTTCGATCATGGTGAAGTTTTCTGCCGACTTCAGACCCCGTCCACCTGCAACCACCACTTCTGCATCTGTGAGCAGCAGTTTACCGGTTTGCTTGTTCACTTCCGCCAGCTTATTTTTCGCAGTAGTGGCATCCACGGCAGGGGTAAACGCTTCAATGGCAGGTGTGTTTTCAACCGGTTCAGTCACCCCAAAGGAGTTCTGCGACAGGGTTAGCACTTTAATGGGGGTGTTGATTTTCACCCGTGCAAACGCTTTCCCGGTGAACACAATCTTTCTCACCTCCATGGGCTCATAAGCGGAAGGCAGTTCCACCACACCAGACACCAGACCGGCTTTCAGGCGGGCCGCCACGTTGGGAGCCAGGGCTGTACCTGCTATACTTCCCGGAAACAGCACCACACGCGCATCCACATGGGCTACCGCAGCAGTCACCGTTTGTGCATACAGCCTGTTGTCAAACAGGGTGAAATCCCCTTCACTGACATCCAGCACCTTTGACGCACCATATTTACCCAGCTTGCCAAGTTCCGATTGCGCCACTTTGCCTACTGAAAGAGCCACCACCTCAGCGTTCATCTCACGGGCCATCGCCTGAGCAAAACTCAGCAGTTCGAATGTGGCCTTCTTAAACAGCCCCTCTCTGTTCTCTGCATATACTAGTATCGACATATCTATGCTTTTAAAAGATTCTTAAATCAGTTTTGCGTCGTTGTGCAACACCTCTACCAGCTCTTTCACCTGATCGGCATCGAATGTTTTACAAGCCCCTTTGGGTTGTGGCAATTCAAAGGCCAGGTCCTGGGTCAGCATTTCAGCTTCAACCGGTGGAACCACCTGCAGTGGTTTGGTGCGTGCCATCATAATACCCCTCATAGCTGGGATTCTGGGCTCTATCGCGATCCCTTTTTGCACGATGGCTACCAACGGAAGTGACGCTTCAATCACCTCTGTGCCCCCGTCGATCTCACGCTGAACGGTGACCTTTCCGTCATCCATTGAGAGAGCTGACACCGAAGAGAGGGTATTGTAATCGAGCAATGCAGCGAGCATTCCACCCACAGCACCTCCGTTGTAGTCAGCCGAATCACGACCGGCAAAAACAATATCGAACTCTTCATTACGAATCACTTCAGCAAGTTGTGAAGCGACGTAGAAGGCGTCTTTGGGCTCAGCATCAATACGGATGGCATTGTCGGCTCC
>SKPS01000024.1 GCA_007119395.1 Lentimicrobiaceae bacterium | reverse complement strand
TCCGGGACAATGGAAGTGAAGCAACCGGGTGAAACGGAGTGGAAAACATACCAGCCTTTTGAAACCTTCCGTGTTGAGAAGGGGGTTGAGTTCACTGTAAAAGTAGCCGGTGACACAAGCTACTTGTGCACATACGAGTAAGAAACCTTATGCCGAAAACTCTTTAGCCAGGATACTGGCCGAAGAGTTTGTTAATAGACCGGTGAAGTCGATGGATCGACTTCACCGGTTCTGCAAACATCATAATGCATTTCGCATTCACCACTTTGATGCCATGAGATTCAGCAAGGGCTACAGCCTCTTTCGAGGTTGAACCAGGCTGCATCCAGATCATGGTGATGCCGCGATTTGCCGCATCATGCACAATCTGTAATGTGGCATCCGGCGGGGTTACAGTCACCACTACCTGAGCATCCTCCGGCAGAGAGGTTACATCAGCGTAGCATGGCGCACCTTCATACTCTTTGATGTTAGGGTTGATCGGGTATACCGTGTAGCCATGCTTTAACATATGGTGGTAAATGATAGAGCCAAACTTCCTTCGGTTGCGTGAAACACCGGCTACAGCGATCACCGGATGGTTGATAAACTCTGTAATCGTTTCTTTGAGTGCCATGCTACTTGTTTTTGTTAATGATGAAGCTGATATGATTTGATGTGTTTTCTCGGTGAATGATTTCGGTGGATGTTAGTACCTGATCACCTTTCTGCGAACAGGGTGTTCTGGATTGAATGTCAGAACGCCAATGGCATAGAGGTCAAGTGAGAGTCTGATGGAGGGGTGCTTGTTGATCTCCAGCCAGGCTTCGTACATCTGTTTCGACCAACGGATGTCATCAAAGACGAAGACGCTTTCAGCATGAGCCGACGAGCAAGCGCGGAGGAAGTAATTCAGCGTGGGAGCCATTCGATGGTTGCCGTCGAA
This sequence comes from Lentimicrobiaceae bacterium, assembly GCA_007119395.1. Taxonomy (GTDB): domain Bacteria; phylum Bacteroidota; class Bacteroidia; order Bacteroidales; family SKPS01; genus SKPS01. The sequence continues at coordinate 1,889 of SKPS01000024.1, read as the reverse complement.
ATAGACATAGTCTAATTTTCCCAGGGTTTTCAGTACCTGGTCAAGGTGTGTGTCAAAGGGGCCCACTACCATTTCAATGTTGTTGAGTTCCAAATGACGAAACGTCTCCCGGGCTTTGGAGGCCGTGTTGGGGCACCCCTCCATGGTGATAATGCGTGCATTGGGCGCTGCCATGGCAAACAAAGCCGTGGTAAGCCCGAATGAAGTACCCATCTCTAGTAAGGTAGTGGGGGCTGTGTGTCTTATCAGATGATACTGAAGGGCGTTGAAACGGCTTTTTTGTGATGACTTACGTGCGATAGAAGCGATCGTGCGGTGCCCGGTCGCTCTCTCGCCAGCGCCATAGTCGGTCACCTCAATGGTCGTCCGATCTTGCAACATGCTGCTGCGTAACTGTTCCCATCTTTGGTATATGTTTGAGTCAGCCGTATGTGCAATCGGCTCTCTGTTGAAGATTGAAGAGGGCAAAGGCAGACGAACATTGGCTGCCTTCTGACCCTTGATTTGATGCAAGAGATAGTATATAAGATGTTGTGCCAGATTCATGACTGCAAAAATACCTATAATTTATTCCCCGTTTCGGAAAAACAGTGTAGGTTTGCGTTTGAAAATCTGATCTAACCTTATGTTTCTGGATAATTACCTCAAGCTTGTCAAGTTCAGCCATACATTGTTTGCCATGCCTTTTGCCGTGGCGGCTTTCTTTTTGGCCTGGCAGCACACAGGAGAGAGTTTGCCGTGGGTCACCTTGTTATGGGTAGTGCTGGCAGTGGTATTTGCCCGCAATGCGGCAATGGGTTTTAACCGTTATGCAGACAGAAAGTACGACAGTGAGAATCCACGAACCCAAAACCGGGAGATTCCGAAAGGTGTGATCTCTCCCATGGCAGCATTGCTTTTTGTTGTATTGAATGCGCTGCTGTTTATGGGTGTCGCATGGATGATCAACCCGTTGTGCTTCGCGTTAAGCCCGGTGGCATTACTGGTGATACTTGGTTACAGCCTCACCAAGCGGTTCACGGCACTCTGCCACCTTGTACTGGGAACCGGACTTGCCCTGGCTCCACTGGGAGCTTGGCTCGCCCTAACAGCGCAATTCCACACGTTGCCCGTGCTCATCGCCATCGCTGTGCTGCTGTGGGTCGCCGGTTTCGATATCATCTATTCATTGCAAGACGAAGGATTCGACAAAGAAGCTCAACTCTACTCAATACCCCGCGCCATTGGAAGAAAAAAAGCCCTCATGCTGTCGGCACTGCTTCATACAGGTGCATTTTCCGCCCTCGTGGCTGCGTCCCTGATCGCTCAGTTTCAACTGATCGCCCTCTCCGGTACCGCAATTTTTGGAATCCTGCTCCTCTACCAACACCTGATCGTTTCACCTAACAATTTGTCACGGATAAACATCGCCTTTTTTACTACCAATGGCATCGCAAGCATCGTGTGGGCAACCCTGGTCATCGTGGAGGTGCTTTGGCGATAAAAAATATTGTCATGTGTCAAACATTTCATAATTTGCGTTGTTTTTATTTTGTGTTAAAAAATTAACAGATCGCATACTAACCTGGTTGATATCTTCACCGGCATGCAGGTCACGTATGGTGTCTGAAAGGTCTGACGAAATGGGTTTTTTATATGTTTTTGATATTCAACCAATCATAGCCTATGGATAAGGTAATAACGATCCGTAAGGGGTTAGACATGAAGCTAAAGGGCGAGGCTGAGCGCGTTACCGTGAACAGCCGTTCTGCTTTCTATGCTGTCAAACCAACCGACTTTCATGGTGTGCTGCCTAAGCTTCTTGTTGCAGAGGGTGACAGGGTGGAAGCGGGCACGCCGCTGTTTTTCAACAAGTATTCTGAACGGGTATTGTTCACGGCTCCGGTAAG
>SKPS01000093.1 GCA_007119395.1 Lentimicrobiaceae bacterium | reverse complement strand
TGTTTTCAAGCCTTGAAACACACAGAATCGGAGGTGCCGGAACGGTGGTGTTGTTGTCGATCACGACCGTGATTGGGTAGTATCTAAGTGAGGGAATGGAGCATGCGTTGTCATAAGCTTTCAACAGGAAGTGGTGTGGAGAATAGTCGGCTGTACCGGTGCTGGTTTGTGCAATGTGGTCGCATGTGGTTTGCCACTGAAAGGTTGTTTGCGCTCCAAAAGTGCCGGTTATATTGCTTGTTGGGGTAGGGGCGGGCGTAAGTGTTACACAGGGTGGGTTCAGGCATCCTCCCGGATTCATTGGGGCAGCGAGTTGAGCCCCCGTCATGTTAAAAGCGATCGTTTGTGGTACAGGTGGTCCGCTGCTAGTCTGGCAATATTGGAAGTTGGTAACGCTGATCGCGAATGATAACATCTCTCCGGCAGGTATGGTACATGTTCTCAGCGTATACTGTCCTTGAGGGTTTTGGAAAACAGGGTTGTGGACAGGAGGGGTGTTGAGTCCGCAAGACTTCAGCAGGAACTGTACCTCACGGAACACTTCAGCGATTAACTCACCGTTCCGGTATGATGAAACCTTGATTACAGTGAGAAATGCACCTGAGATTCCGGTGTTGAATTCGATCAATCCGCTCTGAGGGTTTAACACTGCTGCTACGCTCACCGGATCAACAGCCGGACCGGGCAATGGAGACTGGTAGCTGTATCCTGTTGCATAGTTCGTGATCACATCTGATATCGAATTTTGCAGCGGAGAAGCCCATGAGTACACCAGGGAATCCCCGTCGACATCCTTGGCCATGGGTGACCAGATGTTATCAAGGCCGGTACACAAGACACCTGCCGGCCGCTCCAGAAACTCCGGTGAGCTGTCAAAACAGTTGTCAACAGCAGTCTGTTGGTATGGGTACATCCACGACCGTAGGAAAAACTCCTTGGTATCTGAATTGGGAATGTTCGTTGAAGGTGCCCTGCAACATCCGCTGAAGGCAAAATACCACCCTGTTGCAGGCGGCACACCCGTTAACGACACCCCGTGCGGGAAAAGACTGTCGCTGTTGTATACCAGCTTTTGCACTGCTCCACTGTTAAATACACCGGTACCACCCACCGACTGGCAGTCGACCTGATTCATCGGAGGGCAGGAACACTCCAGCGATATATCATGGGCCGACACCCTGTGCAGAGCAATGGTTGACATGCCCGGAACATTGGTTACAAGCTCCTGTTGGTTCGGAAAAGGCTGACCGGCACAATCGCGGTACAAGGTAAGGGTGAATCGATAATTGCCATTGGGTGCACACCTCCAGGTGATCTCCCCCCCTGCAAATCCGGCACCAAACACCGAGCCGGAAAGTCCAACCCATAGTGTGATCACAAGTACGATTGATTTCTTCATCATTTGATTTTTTTGTTGTTGTGCGTTATTCTTATTCTTTTTTTTTTTTCTTATGTTGATGCTTATCTGTTTTGGTATCGGCTTCGCTTCACCACTTTAAGGCTGCGTCACCATCAAGCGGGTTGAGTAGGTGCCGGCATCGTGGGTGAAGAGCATCAGATAGAGTCCCGGTGCAACATTAGGCAGCTTGAGGTTGAGTTCTACACCTTGCTCAAAGTGTTTGTTCCACTCAGAAACCAGCTGACCGTTGCTGTGGTACATCTTCAACCCAAACGCTCCGGAAAGCTCCCCCGGCGTAATGACTATTTGGTGTTGGGCCGGATTGGGATAGATCACCGGTGTGTGCTTCAGGTGAAGCAGATCGTCAGTGCTGTTGAGAAACACGGAAGCGGTGTTGGACCGGCTGATACAGCTTGTTCCTGACATACCTGCTACAGTGAATTCTACCCGGTAGTATACCTGTTGGTTTTGATATTGCATTGTATCAGTATAGTGGGTGTTGATCGTGGTATCGATCAGTTGCCAGCTGCCGGTGCCCTCTCGCCGGAAGATTTGATAAGCACTGGCCGACTGAGGCAATTGGATATAGTGGGTGGGATTCCATGAGAGTGTTACCGTCTCCTGGTGGGCATAACCGGTTATGGCCTGCAGGTAAATGGTTGATGTAATTTGTTTTGAAGGTGTTGACATCAGAACGGGAACCAATGTATTGGTGTATAGGTTGTAGTAGTTGGGTTGGGAAAGCGAGGTGCTTCCCACGTGTGTGTAAGTGTTTTGCTGCATATTGGAGAACTGATCCAGTGTTACAAACGGGCCTGTATGGAGTGTGGATCCTTTCAGGGTGTAGCTGTCGAAGGCGTTGGTGTCAATGGTTGCCGGATTCCAGGTGATCATTACATCACCGTACTGTTGCACTTCAAGGCACAGTATTTCCGGCAGGGAATCCATCCATTGGTGAGGCTGCACACCCACTGTAAGCATGATGTTGCGAGACGCAGGCACAGGGCAGAAATTGTCCCGGATGGTAAAGTGGTAGTTGTAGGCTTTTCCAAAGTATTGTAGTCCATCACCTTCCAGATGGTCAATGGTGATTGGCCATTCAAACAGTGTTGTCAGTGCTGTGGGGGCAGAGAGCGGTGTGCCTGGAGAGGGTGAGGGTGTTAAGGTGGCGCATGGAGGATCGGCACATGGAGTAGGGTTCACCGGGGTGCCGAAATGGTTTCCTGTTGCGTACAACAACACATCCTGTGGTGTGGTTTGGTCGTTACAGAGATCCGGGTCAATGGCGGCAATCTGACATGCCACTGTATCACCGGGGTGGACCGTCATCTGGTAATGCCCGGGAGAAATTTCTGTCAGGGGGAGGTGGTTCATCGAGTATATCGCGGCTGTTGGGGTATTGTTGGTGTCACAAGGCAGCACCACGACCTGGATCTCACGGAACACCTCAGCAATCAATACTCCGTTTCTGTAGGAAGAGACCTTGGTTACCTTAACAAAAGCGCCGTTGGTATAGGAGGTGAATGAGATCTCCCCGGTATGGGGATCCAGTGATGCCGGCACATTGTTGGGGTGGTGCATGGTGTCTGGCAATGGAGAGTTCCAGGAATACCCCGCAAAATAGGATACCAAGGGGGTGTTGATGTTGTGTTGAAGGGGTTCAGCCCAGTCAAACACCAGAGAGTCACCGTCTGCATCATATGCCATGTGATTAAATGATGTTGGCATCCCTGTGCAGAAGACATGTGAAGGGCCTTCCAAAAAAGATGGTGAATTGTCGAAACAATTGTCTACAGGAGTGTTCTGGTACGGGTACATGAAAGCCCTCACCCTAAATTGCAAACTTTGCGTATTTAATATGTTGTTGCAAGGATTTCGGCAACACACCCCATAGCTAAAGTGCCACCCTGTCGCAAGGGGTACACCCGTCAGAGGCACTCCATTGGGGTAAGCCTGGTCAGAGGTGTAAACATTCTCCTGCATCGCTCCCATGTTGGCAGAAGCACCGGGCATACCCGAGCAAAAAATATTAAGACCACCGGGACATTCACAGGTGGGTGACATATCCTCCAAGGAGATCCTGTTCATCTGGATCGTGGGAAATCCGGGCACATTGGTCTGCATCTGAATGGTTTGACCGAAAGTGGCTGCATTTCCACCAGAAACGGTGTAGCACTCACGATATAAAATCATGGTAAACCTGAAGTTACCCTGGGGTGTGCATTCCCACGTTATTTCTCCGCCCATATAGTGGGTGGCTGAAGACTTGTGTGGGCTGAACAGAAAACAGAGTGCAACCATCGTGGTCAGCATCAGGTGTTTGTAGAGCGGGTTTCTCATGTCAATGTGTTTTATTGTGGTTTGATCAAAAAAAATGATGGCAGTAGCCCATGCTATTGGACCACCAGCTTATGGGTTTTTAAATAGGTCTCGCCGGCAAGGTGCACCATGTATATTCCGGGTGATAGTGAGGAGATGTCTAATGTAATGGCCTCATTGTGGTTGATTGTGTATTGCCTGCTGTTGAGCCTCTGTCCGGTCAGGCTGAAAATCTCAATGGTAAACTTACCCGTCAGGTGGTGTGGGATGAGGGTGATAAAATCACCAGCCGGATTGGGATAGAGTGTAAAGTTGGCGGTGTGAGAATCTGGTATATCAGTATCAACGATCTGTGCAACGGCTACATTGGATATTGATCGACATTCCAGGGCAATGCCATGAAGTACCGTTAGCTGTTCGATTTTATAGTAGATAGCAGGGTGACTGTTTATCGGTTGGATGGTATCGGTAAAATGATGCTGCATAGTTGCTCCTATTACATCCCAGTGTACGGCATCAGTACTTCGGTAGATTTCGAATACCGGGTTAAACCAGAATTGGTTATATGGGTGTGTTGGATTCCAGCTCAGTTGATTCACCAGCCCTGTTGCGGTCAGGGGTTGTACAGAGAGATGAATGGTTGAGGCGACCCCGGCAGGGGTAGCGGGGTTAACGGGTTGGTTTTGATGGTCTACGAGCAGATAATAGTGGAGTGGGGTCATCTTGCTGTTAACACCCTGGTGCTGGAATGTAGTATCGGTAAGGTGAGAGGAGTTGTACAGGTTGATATATGGTCCGGCTGCCATGGTGGACCCCATAAGCCGGTACCCACCAAAGGGGCCAGCTGCAGTATCAAACGTTTCCCAGCGAATGTCTACATCACCGCCTGGCAGTACCTTCAGACATACGACCTCGGGTGCTCTGTTGGTTGCTGATGGAATTACATCAAGCACTATCTCTATTTGCCTCATGCCCGGTACCGGACAGTGGTTGTCTAAGACATACAAGAAGAAGCTGTAAGTGGTTGTTTCAAACAACCCATCACGCAGGCTGAGGTGTTGTGAGCTGGTTTGCCAGGTGAGGTGTGTGAAGTGGTGTTGCGTCATGATGAGCGGTGAGGCAGCGCCTTGCGAAGGGTAGATTGTTGCGCAGGGTGGTGTTGCGCAAACCGTGTCGGTTAAAAGGTTTCCGAATTGAGGGCTATGGGCGTACAGCAACATCTCCTGATTCACCGTTGTGTTGTGGCACAGGTCCGGATCACTGGCCCAGATCCCGATGCTAACAGAGTCCCCTGCTGTAACCGCAGCACGGTATTGTGAGGTGGATCCCGGGGTATACTGCAAATCGGTGTTGACAGTGGGAGGGGTGTTCTGGTCGCAATCAAGAATGATAAATGGTATTTCACGGTATACCGCCGCAGTCCGGATGCCGTTTTTATATGAGCTGATGCGAGTGACTGTAGCAAATGATCCGGTGGTATGTGAGGTGAAGCTGACCTCTCCTGTTTGGGGGTGCATGGTGGCAGGCACATTCAGGGAATCGTGCTGCAGGTTGGGCAGAGGAGAGTCGAACGAGTAACCCGGTTGATAAGATTGAATGGCATGGGTGATGTGATTATAGAGGGAATGTACCCAGTCATAAGCCAATGAATCGCCATCAGGGTCATATCCAAAAGGGAGGTACGTAGAGGGTTGTCCGGCACAGAAGACCGGTGCGGGTATCTCTGCAAATACGGGGGAGTTATCATAACAGAGCTTCACATCTCTCCCTTTATAAGGAAACATGTAGGCACGCACAAGAAAAGTGGTGTTTGCCGGAAAGGTGATATTGCTGTTCTCGGCCCTGCAACAGTCGCCATAACCAAACCACCATCCCGACTCAGGAGGAGTGCCTGTGAGCGGCAGGCCGTTGGGGTAGGAGATGTCACTGGTGTAAACCATCCGCTCCATGGAGCCGGTACCCGGCTGCCCGAGAGAATCTCCACAAGAATAGGAAATACCACCCGGACATCCGCACTGTGGCGTAATCTCTTCCGAAGCAACCCGGTGCAAAATGGTATGATGAAAACCGGGTGCATTTGACCGCATCAATACCTGCCCGGGGAAAGTGGGGTGTGGTAAAGATGCACCATGACACTCCCGGTACAACACCAAGGTGAACCGATAATGCCCTACCGATGTGCACTCCCAGGTAATCTCACCCCCAAGGAAATGACCGCCATAGATGCCCGTAACCGTAAAAAATGCCAGACTCAATAAAAGTAAAAATCGCTTCATAGGTTGGGATGTGGTTAATGGTTTTGAATAGATCAAACTTGTGAGATATGTTTGCCATTGTTGTGTTTTTAGCCTTACGGAAGCTTTTTTAAACCCTTCCGTCATCTAAGAAACCATCTCTATGACTGGAAATGGGTACCAAAGTTAAATCAAAAAAATAAAATATTATCATTGTTCAGACAAAAAGAACAACGAAATCGTTGTAAACGATGATTGAATACTTGAAAAAAATATCGGTAGTTTTGCAAATTGATATTAATTGAGGTTGCTGCATGAAGAGATTTCGCCATGTGATTCGAAAGTCGTTGAGGTTTTTTCATCTTGATATTTCGCAAAATCTGCGATATGACAGGATGACGGAGCGTATTATGCGACGTTTGATTAGCAGGGGATCCAATTGCATTGATGTGGGTTGTCATAAGGGGGAGATTCTTGAGCAGATGCTGACGTTGGCACCCGATGGGCAGCATTACGCTTTTGAGCCCATTCCCGGTTTCTATAAAGAGCTTGTAAAGAGGTTTGGGGATGAGGTCAAGGTGTTTCCTTACGCCCTCTCGTCAGCCGAAGGGGAGGTGAACTTCAGGCATGTAAAAAATGCCCCTGCATACAGCGGAATCAAAGAGAGGAAATATGACGTAGCCAAGCCCGATGTAGAGATCATTGCCGTTAAAGCAAAGCGTTTGGATGATATTGTGCCTGAACACCACGATATCGCTTTTATTAAAATTGATGTGGAGGGTGGCGAGTTTGATGTGATGAAAGGTGCCCAACAGCTTCTTCGGAGATGTCGGCCGGCCATTGTGTTTGAATGTGGGTTAGGTGCCAGTGAATACTATAAAACAGACCCATCAGACCTCTATGCTTTCCTCAAAGGCATCCCTGGTTATCAGCTCTATACCCTGAAGTCATTCTGCAATGGAAGCACACCCCTCTCTGAAAAAGAGTTCTCAGATCACTACATCAATAACACAGAATACTACTTCATCGCATCGCCAGGGGTGGTGTGATTTGTTAACAATGGCTATCTTTGCCGGCTTGAAACGGAAATAACAAAATCATTGCTGTTTTGTTAGGATGATATAGTTACGTCAAGAGCAATTCATTATGATTATACATCTGAAGAGAGGAGTTGATGAGAGCGGGTTGAATGACCTGATACAATCGCTTCACGCTGTTAAGGTTACCATCAACGAAGAGGTGGTTTTGGTAGCACCTGCATCACTAAAGGCATTGCCTGATGAGTTGGAGAAACTGACCGATCGGTACTATGTAATGGAGAGTGACATTCAGCTTGCATCTGCTTCGTATCATCCCGGGCGCAACATCCTTATGGCGGATAGTGAGGTGGGGCGTGGCCTGTCGAATACGGCTGTAATCACAGGCCCTTGCTCTGTTGAGTCAAAGAAACAGATTGTGGCTTCAGCGAAGCTGGTGAAAGAGCTGGGTCTTTCCATTTTACGGGCAGGAAGTTATAAGCCCAGAACATCCCCTTACTCGTTCCAGGGGTTGGGAAAAAAGGGGTTGGAGCTGCTCGATGAGATGAGAGCCACCTATGGGGTGAAAATCATCACCGAGGTGCGTGACGCAACCCACGTTGATGAAGTGATTGCAGTGGCCGATATCATTCAGGTGGGAGCCAAGGCGATGTACGACCATGGGATTCTTCGGAAGTGTGGTAAAACCACCAAGCCGGTGCTTATTAAGAGAGGGTTTGGAACCACATTGCAGGAGTTTGTTCAGGCAGCAGAGTTTGTTCTCTCAGGTGGAAACTCCAATGTGCTCTTGTGCGAAAGGGGGATCCGTACCTTTGAAACCAAGACACGCTTCACGCTCGATTTATGCGGTGCCGCCTGGTTAAAAGCCAACACCAACCTTCCGGTAGTACTTGATCCAAGTCATGCCATCGGATTCCGATATGGCGTACCGGATCTCGCCCTGGCCTGTATGGCCATGGGAGTGGAAGGGCTTTTGATTGAAGTGCACCCAAGACCCGATCATGCCATGTCTGATGCCGCACAGCAACTAAGCCACGAACAGTTCAGGCAACTGTTCCTTCAACTGACAAACCTGGCCAAAGCACTCAATAGAAACATATTCTGATCAATGCATTACCTTTTTAGCAATATTAAATACCTTCTCAGGGGCGAGCAGAGAGATGAAGAGGACTTTTATGCCTCCCTGGGCATCTCCCATGAAACCATCTTTCAACTGGTCACCGGAAATGCCTCACCGTCTCCTGAACAACTGATGTTGATCGCCGATGCCCTGGGTCGCAACATCGACGAATTGCTGCGAAACGACCTTTCTCGGTTTGAGCAATTAAATCACTCACTGAAAATGTTTGTGATGGATGTGGATGGTGTACTGACCGATGCAGGGATGTATTATACAGACAGTGGACTGGAAATCAAGAAGTACAATGCAAAAGATGGCATGGCCATCATGCGTCTTGAAAAGAACGGTGTCAGAACCGGCATGTTGAGCCATGGCTTCAACCGTACACTGATTAAGTCGAGGGCTGAGATGTTGGGTGTAAGCCATTATTACACCGGGCAGGAGAAGAAATGGGATGTTCTGGAGTCATGGTTAAGCAAGAGCGAAATCACTCCTGAGGAGACAGTGTATATTGGTGATGATATTAACGACCTGGCTGTGATGAAGCGGGTAGGTTTGAGTGCAGCACCGGCCGATGCGGCAAAAACTGTCAAGAAGCACGCCGACCTGGTGTTAAAAACACCCGGTGGACATGGGTGCGTAAGGGAACTCGCTGAATTGCTATTCCCCGACTTTTTCTCAGAGCCCTGATATATGCACCACTCTTGTATGCTGATGAAGGCCTCCCGAAGGAAAACTCACGGGCTATTCCATCGTGCTATTCAATACCTGCAAAATGCTTCATGAACTGAACACGCTCATACGCAGCAGGGTTTTCTGTTGATTTATAACTGAGCTTTCCTTTGAAATCACCGATGCTTTCGTAATGGTGTTGTTGCATCCATGTTTCCAGATCATTAAGCATGGTGGTGATCCTTCCAAACCCCTCTTTGTAAAGAACAGACGCAACCTGCACAGTGGCAGCACCTGCAAGAAGCTGTTTGATCATGGCCTTGCCATCATGTATCCCTGTGGTGGCACTGATGTCGCAGTGGAGGTGATCACTAAGCAACGCAACCCAACGCAGTGAGACGGGAAGCTCCTCAGGCGTGCTGAACACGTTGCTGGCAGTCACCTTCAGGTTTTGAATATCAATATCAGGAGAGAAGAAGCGGTTGAACAATACCAGCCCTTTAATCCCTGTCCAGCTTAACTGTCGCGCCAGGTGTGCCAGCCCTGAAAAGTGATAACTGATCTTCAGCGATACCGGTATGGTTACCTGCTTTAAAACAGACTCTACGAGATCAAAATACACCTTTTCGTTGTCAGCTGCAGTATGCTTTGGGTCGGAGGGGAGAATAAATACATTCAGCTCCAGCGCATCAGCACCAGCCTCCTCAATACGGCGTGCAAAACTTACCCATTCAGAGGCCGAGATACAGTTAATACTTGCAATAATGGGGATGTCAACAGAACGTTTTGCTTCCCGGATCAGATCCAGATAGCCACCCACTTTATGGTCTTTGCTGTAGTTGCCAATGTAATCCATTGCCTCTGGATAATAACTTGTCGATTCCTGGTCCGCGGTTAACGCTTTGCTGATATCATAACGGATCTGCTCCTCAAACAATGATTTGAGTACAACAGCACCTGCTCCTGCCTCCGCTATTTCGATGATCTTGGTGGCAGAATTGGTTAATCCAGAACTCCCTGCAATAAGAGGGTTCTTTAACGTTAATCCCATGTAAGTGGTGGCAAGATTTGTCATTTGGTGATTCCTTTTTTATGGTGATTTTTAATGATTTTCAATGATGGCTCCCAATCGATTTTTTCGCTAACAAACCTAAAAGATTTTTTTGAAACAGCCAAACCCCTCTTTACTTCGGATTATAAAATCACAGTTCCTCTTCTGTCTCTTCCTCCTGGCTACTACGGAAGAGCCGAAACCGACTGGCTGATTTGATATCAGAGATCACGTCTACTGCTGTAAGAATCATTGGGTCATGTTCACTTTGTACCATCCACAGGGCCTGTTGGCCAAACAAGAGCCTGCCAAGGGTAGCCCTGAGATGTCTGTCGATATGGGTGATTTGTTCCTGGCTTAGTGTGTCTGGAACATCAATGCCTTGATGTTGCGCAAAGTGGAGGAACGGTTTCAGTGCATCGTGGTTTTGGCCTGAAACGCTCACAAAGGTTTGAGCGTCAGGATACAGTGTTTGGAGAGAGTCTTTTGCAGCTCCGATATGCTCGAGTAGGAACCTGTTGTACATGCTTCTTCTCCTGAGAGCTGATGTGAAGCTGGAGTTGCCGGTGGTATCAGCGGGAACAATGATATCTGGCATAATGCCACCTCCACCGAAAACAACTTTCCCTCCGGGCGTCACAAAGCGCAAAGAATCGGGGAAGTCGGCACTGTCAACAACAGAATACACTCCTTGCCGGATCTTCTCGTTGAGCTCCTCATAATACCTTTCTCTTCCCTGGTCATAAGGTCGTTGGATTGAACGGCCCAGCGGTGTGTAATACCTGGCGATTGTGAGCCTTACGGCTGCACCATCATGAAAGTTATATGGTTTCTGAACCAGTCCCTTTCCATAGGTTCTGCTTCCAATAACAACCCCTCT
>SKPS01000192.1 GCA_007119395.1 Lentimicrobiaceae bacterium | reverse complement strand
TCATATACAAAACCCGTGAGCTGCTGACCAACAGCCATCCGGATTATTAAAACTCCAAAAATGATCATTATGAACTTTGCTCTCATCGCTTTTTCGTTTTGTGATTGAAACCGTTTGATTCTTCCTTCAGATATCGGCCTTGTTGTCTCCTTGGCCAATTGTCTTCAGGTCTTATGGGATTGAACCCTACAAGACACAGTACTGCACAGAAATGCTGATGCATCTGCATTTCAGCACTGCATAGAATAAATCAAGCGATAAGATCTGATTGGATGTATCCGTAAAGAATAGCGAGCTGTTTTCCCCACAAAGGTGGCTTTTCAGGTGGTTCAGGTGTCCAAATGCCACAGTCTGTCTCGGGTTGCTCTGAACGGAAGCTATTTACGATGCCTGCAACCTCCAGGCACATAGGCTCAATGCTTGGTTTTTGCTGCTGAACCGGCTCCGTTGAAGGTTGATACCTCAACAGAATGCTGCTCTCAATGCAGCAATCAATGTGGCATACGATACCCATGGCAGGCTCATCGGAGGGAGCAGCACAACAAGAAACAGGAATCTCCTCTTCGTGGCAGCCCGAACACGGATGGTCTGTCATGCTGTCAAAATCAAAAAACAATGATGTGTAAACCTCCTGTTTGTGCTGGCAATGGTGCAAATATACCATAACGCCACTTGTGCTGATAAGCCATATCGTTATCAGCAAAAGCGAAAGAAACCGGTATATCAATCTTGCCATTTTTAAAGCCCTCTTTCAAAGGTTGAATACAAAGATACAAAAAAAACAATTAGCCCATTAAAAAAAACCGTTGTTAATAGCCTGTTAACACGGTTAATGTGAAGAACCTTACAAGTACTCTTTTGCTTCCACTTCCCCTTTCAGCACCATATAGCCATTCATCGCCAATGCTTTCATCTCGTCCTCTCCCGGATAAACATACACCGGCGCAATAAACTCAACGCGCTCCCGAATCATGTTTACCACAGGCTTGCCATAGGCGATGCCACCTGTAAGCAATATGGCATCAACATCTCCCTTCATGACGGTGGCCATGGCACCGATCTCTTTGGCTACCTGGTATGTAAATGCTTGCTGGATGAGCGCTGCATACTCGTCACCCTCTTGTGCACGACGCTCCACCTCCATGGCGCTGTTAGTCCCCAGATAGGCAACAAAGCCACCTTTGCCGGTAACCATCTTTTTCATCTCCTCGATCGTGTACTTGCCACTAAAACAAGCTTTGATAATCGCTCCTACAGGCAATGAACCACTGCGCTCCGGCGAAAACGGCCCGTCCCCGTCAAGTGCCTGGTTCACATCAACTACACGCCCCTTTTTATGCGCCCCCACACTTACTCCACCCCCCATATGGGCTATGATCACGTTTAACTCTGATATGTCAGTGTTCCTGAGGGTAGCATAAGAACGTGCAATCGCCTTTTGATTCAACGCATGAAAAATACTCACCCGCTCAAATTCGGGATGCCCCGATACCCTGGCAACCGGATCCAGCTCGTCAACCACCACAGGGTCTGCAATATATGCCTTGGCCGATGGAAGACTCCTGGCTATATCGTGGGCTATCAAACCCCCCAAATTGCTGGCATGTTGACCCAGGATGCCCTCTTGTAAATCCTCGATCATGCGATCATTCACCTCATAAACCCCGGAAGGGATAGGCTTTAACAATCCGCCACGACCAATCACCACACAAATCCGCCCGGTCTTGATCCCGGCATTCTGTAACTCGTCCAGAATGATCTGCTTGCGAAATTCATATTGGTCTGTAATGCGTGAAAAGCCAAGAACCTCTTCGGTGGTGTGTGTAATCGTTTTGAGAAAATTTTGTTGATTGCCCGCATAAACTGTCACCTTGGTAGAGGTGGAGCCGGGATTGATAGCCAATATGAGCTGATCTTTCATCGATTGTTGTGTTGGTTGTGTGTGTCTGCCAATGAATTTATTATAAACCTACTCCATGGCTGCCGCCAGAGAAATAGAGAGCAATTTGCTTCTGTTGCTGTCTGACCGGGATGTTAAGACCACCGGAACTTGTGCGCCCATCAAAACTGCCGCTGAAACAGCTCCGCCCAGAAAACCCAGAGATTTATACAGGATGTTGCCACTGTTGATGTCTGGCGCCAGCAGGATATCAGCATCACCTGCCACTTCACTGTGTATGCCTTTGTGCGTTGCAGCCTCTTTCGAAACAGCATTGTCAAGCGCAAGTGGACCGTCAACAAGGCAGCCCTTAATCTGTCCACGACGGTTCATCATGGTGAGCATCGCTGCGTGGGTCGTCGCTTCCATCTTTGGATTGACTGTCTCAACTGCACCCAATGCCGCTACCTTGGGCTCTGAAATGCCCAGCTTGTGAAATGCATCAACACCGTTGCGAACAATTTCAACCTTCTCTTCAAAGGTTGGGGCAACGTTCATGGCCGCATCCGTTACACCAATTAACTTGTGATAATGCGGTGTCTCAAACAGCGCTACATGACTCAACAACCCCCCTTTGCGCAACCCCTGCTCCTTGTCCAAAATCGCCTTCAACAGAGGCCCGGTGGAGACATGACCTTTCATCATAATGTCAGCTCGTCCGTTGCGTATCATCTCGACCGCCAAGCATGAAGCACGGTAACCGTCAGACGCCTCAACCAACTCAATGCCCTCAATGTTGAAACCTATCCGTTGGCAAAGCTCCTTCGTTTTCTCAACATCACCTATCAATATCGGAACAACAATGCCGTCCTCCGAAGCAATACGAACGGCATCCAATACCGGCTCGTCAGCTGATGCCGCAACCACCAAACGACGTATGCGTCCACTACGCGCACGCTCCGTTAACTCATCCAGTCTGTTTAACATGATACTACCCTCCTTGTAATCTCTGTTTCATACCATTTCGCCGGCAAAGATAAGCAACTGACACCGTTTCTGCAATATGCCACCACAACACCTCTGCTAAAACCCACCTGTATAAAACATCAGCATCGCTGTGATCGCTCGTTTGCAAACCGGACAAAACGCATCATAAATGACTGACCTCATGGTGCAGTTTAAATAGGGACGGTAAATCCCCTTTTCAGCATACCCCGCCCCTTCAAAAACACCAACTACATCACTATACAATGCACTTGCCGGCGTGGGAACCGGTGTCTGCGGCAACACAAGATCTCCCCACTTCCTCTCAAAGGCAACCAATGTGGTGATGTTCGCTTCGCGCGGCTCAACGCTTATATCGTAATGGTTCTGGTACGCCACATCCGAGGTGTAATACTCATCTGCCAACCCGGCAAAAGAGTGGCCAAATTCATGCAATACCAAAAAATCCGCAGCAGAATGATCACTGGGAACGGTAGCGTAAAAGTTGTAAATCCCACCACCACCATAAACATCACTGTTAACCAAAATAATAATCTGATCATAGGGAGCCAGTGCCGCCACATCCCTAACCCGGTGAAAATCCTCCGTCATTAGATACCGTGACGAGCCAAATGTGTTGTAAGACACACCCAAAGAGCTGTTAACAAAAATTCCTTTGTCAGGGCGTGAAACCCCTGATTCCTCCGAATAACTCATGATGGCTCTGATGCTGATCCGGTCACTGTGCTCCCTGAAAGGGGAGGCCCCCACCAGATAACCCGCCAAACGTGTGCAGTCCCTTAAAAACTTCTCCCGATCCTCCTGTGTGTATCCCTCGGCAAGTATCAATATGTCCAGCTGCTCAGATGGAGTTCCGTTGACCACAATGTCGATCACAGGATAGGATGGCATAACCGCTGAATCAACCTTAGTGGTGCCCGGAATGAATCGCTTGGAAAAGATACGGGAAGGGATGTGCTGTTTGTTGTACCTGAATATGCTGATCTCTACGCCATGTTTAGGGTAAGGCAGCACCACCGACCCGGGAAAGGAGCGCGTGGTGTCCTGTGCCTCCGGCGTGTCTTGCCACTCAGCATACAACGTGCTGAATCCCCTCGAATACAATAACCGGTTGCTCACCGTGTCCCGAACTTCAACATAATACTGCCCCAATGAAAATGTGTCCGTCAGATTCACCAGCGATCCTCCCCAATAGGGCTCCTCTATGAAACGATACAATGAAATTTCCTCGGTGTTGGATGACCCGTGATGGAAGAAGTCCATCCGCAAGGTTTTGTGATGAAAATGCGTGTCATATCCAGCTTGCAATACCGAAAAACTCAATGCAAAAAAAGCCACCAATAAGTACCTTAGTCCTCTCATGATGCATTCAATTTGTGTAGATGAATCACTCACAATCCAACGCACAAACTTGCAAAATCTTTTGGTAATACGCATCTATTCGTTCAGTTCTTGTGAATGATGATGTGGGTTTTGCTTTTTGTTCGCTATCTTTGCCCTGTCTGATAAACGAATTTATAGTATGACAGGTCAATCTATTCCTCGAATTTCACTGTTGGTTCTTTCATGGCTATTGCTGCTGACAGGTTGTGATGCCCTGAGGAGAAGTGGGGGAACAGAACGTTTTATTGACCGGCCCCTGAGCACACCTGCCCCTTTGCCCCAATTTGATTATTACACTCCCGACCGGCTGCTGATGGAGAACATGGAGTATGTGCCCAATATCCGTACAGTTAAATTGTTCCAGCCCGATATCGAGTTCTCAATGCCTGTACTGGAGCTGGGGAGCAACCAACAACTGCAGCTCCTCTTCGACGACCTTGACGGTACATACAAAGAATACAGATACACGGTCGTGCACTGTGACCCTTTCTGGAATCCGTCGCCATTGAGAAAAGAGGAATATATCGATGGCTTTGCGGAAGGGTATATTCATGGCTTTGCCTTCTCTAAAGCAACCCGGCAACAATATGCACATTACCATGCATTGATCCCTGACCAGGACATGAAGCTCACCCGATCAGGTAATTATATGCTCCTGGTATATCCAGCCGATGATCCCGAACAGATCGTGATCTCACGCCGCTTTATGGTATATGAATCAAGAGTGAAAGTGAACGGCCGTGCCAGAAGACCTTCGGTTGTTGAATTGATGAGAACTCACCAAGAGATCGATTTTGAAATAGAACACTCTAACTATCAGATTGATAATCCTTTTACCGACCTGATGGTTGTGGTGCAGCAAAACGGGCGATGGGACAACGTCAAATATGGTGTAAGGCCACGCGTGGTAACCGGACAAAACATCAGCTACAGGTGGGAAGATGTGGTTGTTTTTGACGGCTCAAATGAATTCCGGCATATTGATCTGCGCTCCCTCTCAAGGTACACACCCAGAATGGCCATGATCCACCGCGAGGATGGTTTGAACCATGTGTTTGTGAAACCTGACTACAAAAGAGCCTATCAGGTGTATGTCGAAGACCGCGATATCAATGGTGAGTTTGTGATCAGCAGTGATGATGCCATGCAAGACCACAATACCGAAGCCGATTACGCTTGGGTGCATTTCTACATGCCTTCACAAAGACCATTGACCCATGGTGGTGTTTATATCTATGGCGCACTTACCAACTGGCAGCTTACTCCTGATTATAGACTGGAATACAACCAGGAAACAGCCACTTATGAAATTGCACTCTACCTGAAACAGGGATTTTATAATTACAAATACGTGTTGCTGGAAAATGCAGCCCTTACTGCTACCACCGCTGAAACTGAGGGGAACCACTTTGCTACCGAAAATGTATATACGGTGTATGTCTATCACAGGAAACCCGGTGATATGTATCACCGGATTATTGCCATTGAAAGGGTTATAGCACCTCCGCAACCGTAAAGGTTGAGCCTCCTACAAATACAAGGTCCTCCTCCTCAGCAGCCTGCAAGGCAGCCTGGTAAGCCTCACCTACAGACCCATAATAGTTGCCTCGCAAGCCATATACCGCAGCCGCCTTTTTAAGCAAACGGGCATCGTAACCACGAGGAATATCAGCCTTGCAAAAATAGTATGTGCCTGTGGAAGGGAAAAGCTTTAAAACTTTCGAAATCTCCTTATCGTTTACCATGCCCAAGACACAATGAAACTGTTGGTGCTGCTCAAGTAAAAGCTGATCCAATACCGATGCAACCCCCTCTGCATTATGCGCCGTGTCACAAATCACCAATGGCGATCGCTGCAATACCTGATAGCGCCCTTGAAACCCGGTGAGCTTAATCACATCATTGATGCCTTTGAAAATATGGTTCTTGCGAAGATCGTATCCCTGCATAATCAACTCCTCAACAATTTGCAGCACGGTCACAATGTTCTCTGCCTGATACCGACCTGTTAACGGACACCTTAACCCTTTCAGATAGGGAATGCCGTTGCGGTCTATGTCAGCAATCAGCTTGGTTCGCGTAGTGCCGGTAAAGTCCATCTGGCGTATCGAGTAATGATCTGGAGCAAATACCAAACGTGTCCCCTCCAACTCTGCTTTGTAACACAGTATCTCATCCGTTGACGCCTGATGCCTGCCAACAACCACAGGTATCCCCGGCTTGATAATCCCGGCTTTCTCAGATGCAATCATCTCCACATTGCTGCCCAGAAACTCCTGATGATCTAAGCTGATATTGGTAATCACAGAAACCAAAGGGTGAACAATGTTGGTCGAATCCAACCGGCCACCCATGCCCGTTTCAAGAACTACTATCTCCACACCGCACTCTTTGAAGTATCGTAGCGCCATGGCAAAAGTCATCTCAAAAAATGATGGTGATACAGGCTCCATCTCTTTACGGTAGTACCTGACAAACCGGGAGACCCAACTACGGGGAACCATCTTCCCGTCTACCCTGATGCGCTCGCGAAAGTCTTTCAGATGAGGTGACGTATAGAGACCGGTTTTAATACCTTTCGACTGTAATACCGATGCCAGTAAGTGAGAGACTGATCCTTTGCCGTTGGTGCCGGCAATATGAACAAAACGCATATGCTCATGGGGGTTGCCTACGATGTCTGCCAACCTGATCGTTTTGGCAAGATCAGCTTTATAAGCTGCCCCTCCGATACGCTGAAACATCGGAAGTCGATCATATAAATACTTTATGGTCTCCTCGTAGTTCATCTGTAACAACCTCTATGTGAATTGCCCACTGAAAACGCCCCTGCAAATTGGAATATTGTATACGTAATACGGCTTGAGAAGGTTCCTTGCCCAAAACAATACTGCCAATAAATGCCCCTATGAACTAATTTTGCTTGATAAACTGGTAAGTAATAGTGCCTCTTTGCACAACAGCAGCATCTAACTGTACAGAAAATCTGCTTCGGCGTGCTGCTTCCAAAGCCGCACGCCTGAGCTGTGGATCAGCCGTTGTCGATTCGCGGGGGTTGAACACCGCATCAATGACATTCCCCTCCTGGTCAACCCGCACATCAATCACTACCTTCCCCTGGCTGTCGGAACGGTATTCCGGTAAAGGTAAACTTCTGGCAGTACGACCTACCAGACTAAAGCTAGGGCCACTACCACGCCCAACACCCTCACCGGTGCCATCACCGGTGCTTGTGCCTGTGCCCGTTCCGGCCCTGTCTCCCCGGGAGGTGCCCGCACCGGCTTGCGTAGAACTGCCCCGGGCCGGAAATGCTGCATTGGGATCCGGTACCCGCGCCGGCTGCTCCGGCTGTACAACCTCCGTTTCTCGTGGCTCTCTGGCAGGAGTCGTCACAGGCGCTGTATATGGACTCTCAGTGCTGGTCGTAACAGCCGGCCTGCTAACAGGTTGTGGTGTGGTCTCAGGCCTCGGCTCCGGCTCCGGAATCACTTGACGCCCTAAGTCTCCACCCGCAGCTCCACTGCCACCCATCTCAATCACTACTCCGGTATCAGGGACAGGCGGATCAGGATAGTAAAAGCCCAGAAATACACTTAAAGTGAACAACAGCAGTAGAAACAATACCGCCGCAATAATCCCTTTTATCCTGTCTTTCTGTTCTTCCATGTCTCGTTGATAATCTCTCCTATATTAATAACGCAACCACCCACCCTTTTGTTACACTGTGCCACAGCCAATCAATAGAAAAAAGTTACTGTCACACACCTGCCATAACATGTGATAAATAGCTGCCTTGTATAACCCTCATCGATCAGGAGCAGTCTTTAAGATCACTTTGTGACGTGAATTATGCTCTGCATTGATCAGACTTACAATGTTGTAAATGTTTACAATCGATTGAACTTCAGCCTCACGATCTGCCTGAAGCTCAACCCCTGTCGTGCCCTCCGATGCCCCAAGTTCCATCGATAAATGACCACGCAGAGTGGCCAAATCAACCGGATCACTGTAAAAATAATAGTTGTTGTACCTATCGATCGCAACCACAGGTCCCTGTGGGCTCACCGTCTTGGAGTGGCTGCTGGGCAAACTCACATCAATCGCATTCGGGTTCACAAGCGTCGAAATCAAAATGAAGAATATCAAGAGTAAAAACACCAGATCCGACATTGAGGCGGTACTGAATGCAATCGACTTCTTGTTCCTGGTTTGAATTGCCATATGCTATCCCCCTTTATGCAGCCGGTTCATGTAACAGATCCATAAACTCAGTCGCTTTGGCCTCCATTATATAGATCAGTTTCTCAATCCTGGCCACCAAAAAATTGTACGCTATAAAAGCAATAATGCCCACAATAAGACCCGCAATCGTGGTCACCATGGCCTGATACATACCTGTAGACATAAGACCTATCTCAATCTGATTGCCCTGTGAAGAAATGTCAAAAAATACACGCACCATACCGATCACCGTGCCCAAAAAACCTATCATAGGCGCACTCCCTGAAATCGTAGCCAAGGCCGCTACATTCTTCTCCAGCTTCGAAACCTCCAACTTCCCAATATTCTCTATCGCCGCATTGACATCACCCAATGGCCTCCCTAAACGGGCAATCCCCTTCTCAACCATACGAGATATTGGCGTCTCCTTCCCTCGACACAACGCCAAGGCCGCATCTATTTTTCCATCATGAATCAAATCCCTGATGTTGTGCATGAAATTGCCCTCCTCCTTCGATCCCCGGTTAATCATGAGTAACCGCTCTACAAAAATGACAATCGCAATGGCCAGCATAATCGCCAATGGCAACATGATGGCCCAACCTCCACTCATAATCAATTCAAACCACGACAACATCTCCCCGGGCGTACCCTCTGTTGCCATTGCAACACCCGTTGTGTCGGCATAGTCTCCCGTGACAATACCAGCATCCTCAATTCCTGCAAATGATTTCAATGACATAACGTTCTCTTTTCTGTTTTAATCCGCTAAATTAATGATATAAGTGCAATGATGTCAGCTTACTCAACCATTTTTTACACATCTCGGTGTTAAATTGTGTTAAGGGTAGAATCCGCCGAATTCTACCCCGAACATCCTTAAAGACAACCCAATGCTCTATTCATTGTGTACAATAGTGCTGATCCCACCCCCTTCTAACACTGACAACAGATTGCCGGGGGTGTTGATGTTAAAGACCAAAATCGGGATGTTGTTCTCTTGACAAAGTGTAAAGGCCGTGAGGTCCAGTATCCTGTAACCCTTTGCAATAGCCTCTCCAAACCCTAAAGCTGACAATCGCTCTGCATTCGGATCCTTCTCCGGATCCGATGTGTACACCCCATCCACACGGGTCCCCTTCAACAATACATCTGCCTCCATCTCGGCCGCACGTAAGGCAGCAGCAGTGTCAGTTGTGAAAAATGGGTTGCCGGTGCCACCAGAGAAAATCACTACTTTCGACTGCTCGAAAGAGTGTTGAATGTTTGCTCTGGTCGCCTTGCAGGTAATGCCGGAAATCTCCAAGCCGCTCAGCAAAGTAGCAGAAATCCCCCGGGCCCGTAAACCAGCCTCCAGGGCCATCCCGTTGATTACCGTCGCCAACATCCCCATATAGTCTCCCTGAACCCGGTCAGTACCCATCGAAGAACCCTCTAACCCACGAAATATGTTGCCACCCCCAATCACAATGCCCAATGACACTCCGGAGGAAACAACCTTGCCAATCTCAGAAATATAGTAGTCTAAACGCGATGGATCAATGCCGCTACCAGCCTCTCCAGCCATAGACTCACCACTCAATTTTAACAATACCCGTCGGTATAACATAGTCGCTAATTTTTCCCGTAAAGATGCAAAAAAAAAAGAAGCCATCAATTCAAATGGCCCCTTTTTGTGTTTTTTTTAGTCGTAATCAGGTAGCAAGACTAGCCACCCAGCGCGATCCTGTAAAAAGCAGTCACAGAAAGATCTTTGCTGACCTCCTGAATCACCTGCGATACGCTCTTCTTGCCGTCTTTAATCGACTCCTGGTTGAGCAAGGTGCGCTCCTTGAAGAACTTGTTCAGTTTGCCCTTGGCAATCTTTTCAAGCATCTCCTCAGGCTTACCCTCTTGACGAGCCTGCTCCATGCCAATCTCTATCTCACGCTGGATAGTCTCCTGGTCGATACCCTCCTGACTGATGGCAATCGGATTCATCGCTACAATCTGCATGCATATGTCTTTCCCCAGTGCGTCCAAACCATCAACGTCGGCCTTGTTAAAGCCAGCAATCGCTGCAATCCTGTTCCCATGGTGATTATAAGCAAATACTGCAGGTGCCTCAATGGCCTGATAGGCATTGAAATCAACCTTCTCGCCAATCTTCCCTACCTGCTCAGCAACAGCTTCCGCAACAGTACGCCCACCAAGATCCATCGCCTTTAATGCAGCCAGGTCAGCAGGCTTCTGCTGAATGGCCAG
>SKPS01000213.1 GCA_007119395.1 Lentimicrobiaceae bacterium | reverse complement strand
GGTTGTTGGGCTATACCGGTGATGTTAAAATTAAAGGCTGGATTGGACGTGCACTCAATGACAAACGCAGCCGTAGCTGGTGCACTGATTCCACTGCAATCACGGTAAAATGCCAAACGGATAAGGTAGTCATTACCACCTATACACGTCAACGTAAGGTCCATTCCCGCTACGTGGGAGGCCTGAACCCTGCCTGGCAATAACGCTACAATAAACACTAAAAATGTGATAATCAAAAACTTCCTCATAACTCTATCTTTTGGGGTTTACACTTCTGTTTCTCATTCACGCATAACTGTGACTGAACAAAACCCCAAAAGTTAAAAGCCGGAAGAAATTTTTTTAGCGTACAACGACCGGGTAGGCGTGGAATATTGTAATTATGAATCGGGGGAGGCGGTAGCTTGCTGCTGATTTTCAGCTTGTTTCTTCCTCTTCTTGAACATATCACCCACCAGGTAACCTAAGATCATACCGTAAAGTGTTGAAAAGTAAGGATTGGAGTTGATGGGGCAGCTACCCGACCTGCAACCTATATAATAGTAGTAGAGGTATCCGGCTACCGCACCGGCCAAAATGCCTATGATGGCACCGATTCCAATATAATCAGTAATCTTTCGCCTTCCCTTTGATGGCTCTTCTCTCTGATCCTGTGCGTGTTGTTCTGTTTCTTTGCTCATGACTGTGTGTTGTGCATTGTGTTGTGAATGATTAATTCCGATTCTCTCGCAGCTTTTCCCATTACGCGTGCAATCACCCCTCCGAAAAGTGATGAAAGAAGTCCTGCATTGATCATGGCCAAACCCGTTTGTCCGTTTTTCAGTTCATACAACGAGATCCGGCATGGCATCAGGGAGGAGAACTTCTTGTTGCTGTCTCTCTTCAGCACGGCTGCTGCATAATCGGGCCGACATATTTCGTAAACACTGATCCGTTTGAAATCGTAACCTGCCCCTGTCAGCTTCTCTTGAATATCGTGGGTGGTGAGCAGCTTCCAGCCCGCTTCGTCAACGTTGCGCGCAAGGTCATCGGCGGTCTGGTCAAATGGCTTGTCAGTGTAAAAGACCTGTATGGTACGGCGTCGCATCAGCCACACCAGGATCAGTATCAGAAGTATTCCGAAAATGATCAAAACGAGTAGTAATTCCATTTTTTTGGGTATTGGATGGATCAAAAACGAACCGGTTTACATTCTCTTAACACAATACAGAGAAAAGAGTTCACCATCCTCTTCACTTGAGCTTCACGATGGTCACACCGTGCCCACCTCTTTCAATGTGTTCATCCTGAAAAGAGCGCACCTCTCTGATCCCCTCCAGGTGTTTCCTGATGGTTTGCCGCAAAATCCCGTCCCCTTTGCCATGTACAATTCTGAGTTCTTTGTGGCTCAGCAAAATGGCATCGTCCATCCATTGTGATACACTGGCAATTGCCTCTGCGGCCCGTACACCTCTCAGGTCGATTTCCGGTTTAAAGCTGAGGCTTTTTTGATACATCTCTTTAAGGACCGGTGTGTGTGCTGAGGGCACTGATCGGGTTGAACTCTTTGGTTGGGCGGTTTTACGCACTTGTGTGCGGGCTACTTTCATCTTCACGGATCCAAACGCAACGGTAAGGCTCTTTTCGTCTGCAGTGATCACCTCTCCCGGCTGGTTGTGCCCTGCCATACATACCCAGTCGCCCGGAACCACCGGACTGCTGTCAACAACTTCTCTTTTTGCCTCTTTATCCCGCTTCTTCTCTTTTACCCGAACAGCAACCGGCTTGCCGGAAGGCTCCACAGGGGGCGAATCCGAAACCGTGAGCTTCTTGGCCTCCTCCTGCAAAGTGAGCCGGGCACCCTTCACCGCTTCCTTCTCTGCTTTGGCTTCGCGAATCTGCCTGATCGTGTTTTCTATCAATCGGTTCGATGACGATACAATCTGCTTGGCATCACGACGGGCTTCTTCGATGATTTCATTGCGCCGTGCCTCTAACTTTTTGTACAGATTGCTGTATTTTTCAATCATTTCGGCCACAAAAGCATCAGCCACACGCAACTCCTCTTGCTGTCGCGCTAAGCGCTCCTTCTCCACCTCCATCTGCTGCATCTGTGTGTCAAAGTTGTAATGGGCTGCACCTGTTAGCTCCTTGGCACGATCCAGCACAGCCGGGGGCATGCCCGTTCTGGCTGCTATCTCAAAGGCAAAGGAACTGCCCGGTTTCCCCATGCGTAAAAGGTATAATGGTTGCATGCTGTCGGTATCATACAGCATCGCCCCGTTCACCACTCCGTCAATACGCCCTGCCAACAACTTCAAGTTGGCATAGTGAGTGGTTACCAAGCCAAAAGCACCGCTTGCAGCAATCGCTTCCAACGTGGCTTCGGCAATGGCTCCCCCTGAAACAGGCTCCGTACCACTCCCCATCTCATCAATCAAAAACAGTGTGGTGCTGTTGCTATGCGCCAGCAACCCCCGCAAATTAAGCAGATGTGACGAATAGGTGCTCAAATCATTCTCTATCGATTGCTCATCACCAATGTCAATAAACAACTGGGTAAAGATACCCGAGACAGATCCTTGTGCCACGGGGATCAGCAAACCACATTGCAGCATAAACTGCAGAAGCCCTGTGGTTTTCAGGCATACCGACTTGCCACCTGCATTGGGTCCTGAAATAATCAGAATACGACCTTCAGCATTCAATGTAATATCTAACGGCACCACATCTCTGTTTTGCTCCTTCAGTGTGAAGGCCAGCAACGGGTGTCGGGCACCACGCCATTGGATCATGGGAGCAGATGATAATTCAGGTCTGACAGAGCCGGTAACCATTGCCAAACGCGCTT
>SKPS01000156.1 GCA_007119395.1 Lentimicrobiaceae bacterium | reverse complement strand
CACGCTGACTTGTTTACCACGGTGAGCCAGATTACGGCCAAAGAGTGTAAAACGCTGGTAGGGAAAACACCTGATGTCATCACGCCCAACGGGTTTAACCCTGATTGGGTGCCTACCGATCAGCAGCTCGCTACCGAACGGAAGACAAGCAGAGAAGTGATCTGCAAGGTGGCTGAGATGATGTTTAAAACATCTTTTGATGAGAACACCATGCTGGTGCTCAACAGTGGTCGCTATGAGTACAGAAACAAAGGGATTGACCTGTTCCTGGAGGCTGCTGCCAAACTCTCGAAGGATGCACCGAAAAACAGGAAAACAGTTGCCATTATAGCTGTTCCGGGCTATCACCATGGCCCCCGACCTGATCTGCTCCAGATAATTACCGGCAAAGAGGTGCCCCTCAATGGTACACACCATGCCCTGACACATATGTTGAACAAACCCGAAGATGATCCGGTACTGAATACCATCAACCGCCTTGAGATCACCAACCAACCCGATCAGAACCTCTTTGTGATGTTTGTTCCTACCTACCTGAATGGTAATGACGGCATCTTCAATCTCGATTACTATCAGTTTCTTGCAGCATTTGACCTCACCATCTTCCCCAGCTATTATGAGCCATGGGGGTATACTCCCCTGGAGAGCATTGCCTTTGGCATTCCCACCATCACCACCTCTTTGGCAGGGTTTGGTGTGTGGGTAAAGGAAACGGTTAAGTACCAGGGTGATGCGGTAGGTGTGATCAAGCGTAGTGATGACAATGACCGGGAGGTGGCCGCCGCAATGCACAAAGCCATGGCAAGGTTCCTTTCCATGGATTCAAAAGCCTGGCAGCACATCTCACAAAAAGCCAGGGAAATTGCCGCCATGGCCAATTGGAAGTCTTTTATTACTCACTACATATCCGGCTACTGTAAGGCGATGCAAAAAGCGATGGCACGCGCCGAATCGGATCCTTTTGTTGTAAACAGGAAGCCCAAACCGGTTGTCAAAATCCAGAAGCAGCAACCTGTATGGCGAAAACTGCTGGTAAAAGCAGGATATCCTGAAAGTCTGGAGAAAATGCGTAAACTGGCCGATAACTTGTGGTGGTGCTGGAACCCAAGGGCGATCGCTCTCTTTCAGTCTGCCCACCCCGAGCTGTGGGAACAATCGGGCAACAACCCCATCAAAATGATGTCGATGATGGGTTCAGACCACCTTGAAGCTTTGTCGAAAAATGACACTTTCTTAGAGGAGCTGAATCAGGTGTGGCAGATGTTTGACCAATACATGGGTCAGGACCCTTCTGAAGAGGACTCTTTGGTGGCCTATTTCAGCATGGAGTACGGCTTACATGAGAGTTTAAAGATCTATTCCGGTGGCTTGGGAATTCTGGCCGGCGACTATCTGAAAGAGGCCAGCGACTACAACAAACGTATGGTAGCGGTGGGGTTACTGTTTCGATACGGCTACTTTACTCAACAGCTATCCCCCTCAGGCGAACAGGAATCGAAATACATTCCACAGAAATTTTCTGAACTCCCGATTCATCCTGTCAGAGATGAACATGGAGAGTGGGTGACGATCTCTATTGCGTTTCCGGGCAGAAACCTTAAGGCGAAAGTTTGGGAGGTGAAAGTTGGACGGATCTCTCTGTACCTGCTTGATACCGATTTGGACATCAATGTGGCGGCAGACCGTGCCATTACCCATCAGTTGTATGGAGGTGACTGGGAGAATCGACTGAAGCAGGAGATTTTACTTGGTGTGGGGGGTATCCGTTTGTTGGAGAAGCTCGGAATTTCACCACAGGTTTACCATTGTAACGAAGGGCATGCTGCCTTTATTGGTTTTGAAAGGATGAGAGACCTGGTACAAAAGGAGTATCTAACGTATGAAGAGGCATTGGAGGTGGTAAGGTCATCCACCCTTTTCACGACCCATACCCCTGTGCCGGCAGGGCATGATCGGTTTCCTCAGGAGTTGCTGAGGATTTACATTGGTCATTACCCAGACAGGCTGCACATCACCTGGGAAGAGTTGATGGGTATGGGCAAGGAGAACATTGAAAACCCCAACGAGCTCTTCTCTATGAGTGTGCTGGGGATAAAAACAGCGCAGGAGGTGAATGGTGTAAGCAAGCTGCACGGTGAAGTGAGCCGTAACATGTTTGCCGGGTTATACGAAGGGTATTATGCTGATGAGCTGCACATTAACCACGTGACCAACGGTGTGCATTATCCCACATGGACCCACCCTCAGTGGCAGAAAGTGCACGGTCGCTTTTTGGATTTCCCGGAACTGAATCACCAAACCAGTGAAGAGAGATGGCAGGGTATCAACGATGTTTCTGACGAGGAGATCTGGAACACCCGCCGGCAGCTTAAAGAGGAGTTGTTGCAGCATCTGCAGAAGAGGATAAAAACAGAGATGAGCAAGCGGCAGGAAGCCCCTGCGCATATTGTAAAAGTGATCGATTCACTTGAGCAGCCGTGGCTCACCATCGGTTTCGCACGGAGGTTTGCTACCTACAAGAGGGCACACCTGCTCTTCTCAAACCCCGAACGACTGGCCCAGTTGCTTAACGACCAGGAGCAACCCATCCGGTTTGTCTTTGCCGGTAAAGCACACCCCAACGACCAGGCTGGTCAGGGACTGATCAAACGTATTATTGAAATGAGTCATCAGAAACCCTTTGTGGGCAAGATACTCTTTGTTGAAAACTACGATATGGAGCTGGGACGCTTCTTAACCCAAGGGTGTGATATATGGCTGAACACGCCGGCCAGACCCATGGAAGCGTCAGGCACTTCTGGTGAAAAGGCTGTGATGAATGGTGTATTAAACCTGAGCGTTTTG
>SKPS01000196.1 GCA_007119395.1 Lentimicrobiaceae bacterium | reverse complement strand
TCATACTTCTGTGCCAATTCACTTAATGTGTGGCGCTCTTTCAATGCCTCAAGAACGACTCTGGTCTTGAATGCCGGACTGTGTTTCTTTCTTGTTGTTTTCATAGACAGGTTGTACGTTAAAGTTTAACTTATGTTCCTGTCCAAATTTTTAGGACCAGCTCAAGGCTCCCAATTCTTCGACGGAATTATATGAAGGTAGTTTGTTTTGTGAAATCTCTTTAACAGAGACTCAACTCAACGGATTGCCATTTCCGGAACCTGAATGCGGCAGCTTTCGATCAATGTTTGCCAAAGCTCATTTTGTTATTACCAAGCAGGCAGTGGTTGTGAAATATAATTTCGCTGATGAATTTGAAGTGTTCGATCGTTATAAGAACAGATCCCGATCTCAAAAAGTGCCAATACCAATATCCGAAATTTCTCAGAGTGCCTCACTGCATGAAAACACCACCAATCCTGACGACATCCGTGATGCTTTATCATTTTACCTGACTCAACAAGGAATGTCGTTCAATTCAGTACAAAACACTCTTTTTCTTTTTTACACGATGCCTTTGCAAGAATTGGATGAAGATGGCCTAAAGTCCAAATATGAGGACAAGCCTATATGGATCATAGCTTTTGACTCCGATTTACGACCTACGGAGAAACTGATCATTGAACGTCCAGGTTTTTCATCAACAATGTTCTTTTCAGTAGGCAATAAACTGTTTTTCCTATCTAATCAAATTATTTATACCGTTACCATATGAAAGTTCATTGGCATTTTTTTATTATGGGTCTTTTCATGATGCAATTGTGTTCATGCAAGCAGGATCGTTTTCGGGATGAGGATTTAATTAATAGGTATATAAATGAAAACGCTGCCTCTTTTGACACAGATGGTTCATTTTATTTACTGGTGTTTCAGAATCCTCCTTTAACCTGTTATCGTGAAATGCAGCGTCATGAATTCGAAACGTTCATCCCCAAACTGATCGATTCATTAAACAATCCCAGGTTTTTTGTAGTATCCAGTAACCAGCAAACCCTTTCGACATTCGACACTTTGTTTGCCAGTAATAGTTTGATTGAAATTATGCACATAGAATCTGCCATTCTGGCCGCATATGGTTTTCCGGTAACGCCTCATTTGTTCAAAATAGATAAATGGCGTGTTAAAGGTTGGAAAAGCTTTGAAAAAGAAGCTGTTGCATGTTGGTAAAAGATGCGCATCATAACCTATGCACTAATGGGTTCAACCGAGCGCGTTGAGTGTTCCGGAGTGACTTCATCCGTCCATCCGTGGCAACATTTTATTGGCCATGGATAGCACGAATGAGTGCTCCCCGGGGTGCGAGAGGTGTTTTCACCACAGATTTCGCGGATTTACGCAGATTGTTTTGCGGATTACAATTGTCAAGGCATACGACCTAAAGACTTCTGCTCTCCTTCAATCTCCCCAATATCGAATGGGCTAACGTATCGATTCTTGAAAAGGCAAACCAGCTCTTTCCCAAATCTTTCAGAGAAGCTCCAATATGGTAAAGTGCCGTTTCATCGATAATCAGAAAACGATCATGACAGTTGGTGAGCTGCCGGATCTCCAGACCTCCGTATTGCCGGTTGAACTTTTCAGCTTCAATGGAGAGCTGTGGCGTAATCTTGCGGGTGAACAGGGAGATTTCAACGCCTGGTTTTCGCTTGGCAAGCAGCTTCAAGACTGTTTCATCAATGTAGTTGTCAATCAATACAATGGAAGTGTCCGCACTTCTGATCAGATCCGACACGAACATCCAGGCGTCGAACACCTGCCCTTCGAAGAAGAGGCCTGTTTCGGGTAGTTGGCTGCGGCAATCCAATGCCTGAAAGATTTGTCTGATTTTCTTATCAGTATCATAAAGTTTAACGTCAATACGGGCTAATCTGTCAAAGAGGTGGTCATGATGAACAAGAAATCTACGCATGGCTACAAATGCTTTCATGATTTCTACACTCATTTTTACGGCGGTTTCACTTCTTAATACGCTCGCAAGCATGGCCACACCCTGCTCTGTGAAAACTTTAAGAGAGTATTTCCGATGCCGGCCGCGCTCGTTATTCTTTAAGGTTCCGTTTTGGCACCTTAAAGACGGTGAATTGTTGCTTCTTTCTTGTGCTGCGATCAGGTCAGATTCCTTTGCTGTCAGTGAAAAATAGAACTCTTTGGGAAATCTGGCAGGA
Organism: Lentimicrobiaceae bacterium; assembly: GCA_007119395.1. Lineage (GTDB taxonomy): Bacteria > Bacteroidota > Bacteroidia > Bacteroidales > SKPS01 > SKPS01. The sequence goes on along the minus strand of SKPS01000196.1, from coordinate 8,592 downwards.
TTCCTTTTTACAGCACGGTTGACCATTTTCGTTTCCACTCCGAAAAACTCCGCCAGGTCACTGTCTAGCATCACCTGCAAACCCCGGATTGTGAAGATGCGCTGCTCTATCTGCAATATGTTCTGTAATCTATTCGTCTTATCCATCTTCTGGCTGTTTTAGGTATATTTGCCTGAGAAGGAAAAAACGGAAAATAATTTGGAAAGCATTTGACTTTCAGCAACCATAGAATCGTTTCACATAGTTTAGAGTTTAGGAATGAGCCGTTCTCCCAAAAATCTAAACCCACTAAACAGCCTAAACTACCTCAACCTTTTTCCTCAAAAAGCCAGCACCTTTCCGCGATAAGTGATGCCCTCTTCATCCATTGCACGAACGATCAGCATGCCGGGTGGCACATGGGAAGGCAGCGTGAAGGTGTACCTGTTGGAGTACTTTAGGTGAGGATCAAATGAGCAGATCACTCTTCCGGTCAGATCAAACAGTTGTACCTGCCGGAGGGTTGCAGGTGTTGACAGCGTTATTTCCAGTTCGTTGTGCTGAAGGGTCAGGTTTGCAAAGGGGGCATGGTTTACTGTCTCTTTGATCCCCACCGGTGTATTCACCACCATTTGCATCACCACCGGCAGGTGGTCGGAGGCATCGTAGAGCGCCTGGATGATATGGGGTGGTGCGCTGTGGTTAGGTCCATCATTGACAGAGAGGTTGAGGTGGTTGCCATCGTTGCCGAGGGCGTAGTAACTGTTGGGCAGGTAAGCGAACCGGGCGCTGTGGTGTTTCAGCATCTCGTTGATCAGGATAAAGTCGAACCGGTCGTCGAGGCCACCCCCTACGGCACAACCATTTGAAACAGCATGTGTTGACTGGGTATGAATCTGCGCAAAGAGGGGGTTGTCCTGCCAGTCACCCTCTTGCTGGATCGGGTCGTGGAACCGTTCCCACGTGGTGTCGGCAGGGTAGGTAAGGTTGCGGTAACCCGGTTCATTGGCAGTGTAAAAGTTTAAATCACCCGAAAAAAGCGCCGGCAAACCACTCCACAGCCCGGCACTGTCCATCAGCATCGCCGTGGTAGCTGCACGTACCGCACGGTCTGAAGCAGTATTTCCCGCCTTCAGATGGGTGGTCATCACAACCAAAAACGACGTGTCACGATGCTGCCACAAATAGGGATCGTTGTAAAACAAGATGTACAGGTTGATATCCCTGACATCGGTCTCCAGTACATGCTCGCGGTGCAAAACAAACTTCCGTGCATCATAATACAACATATTGGCAATGCTCCCACCACTCACATTCTTGAGCGTAGAACCTTTGAAATAGTTTATGTTGTTTATATTCAAAACATTATCAAGGAAGTGATTGGGCGCAAATGAATTGGCCCCCATCTCATTAACCGTTAATATATGTGGGCTCACATGATGAACGATCGTAGCCATGTTCTGGGCCTTGGTGTTCACATGGTTGTTTGACTGGGTACAAAACGTGGTGGTATGCCCATAATACAGCAGGTTGTAATGCATCACGGTGATGGTGTCCTGTGCATTCAACCTCAGGAAGCCGGTGAGCACAAACAGTGTTGTCAGCAGGAGGTTTTTCATGCTTGTGCCAGCTTTTGCTGAATCTCTTCTATCTCTTCGTGTAGCTGTTGTATCATTGCGATTTTTCGGGCTTTTTCTTCTTGTGATTTTTCGATTTTCTCTTCGATCTCCATTTTCATATCGATCGACTTGAGTTCGGCGGGTAGATTTTCAAGGCGTGCCTGCCACTCTTCGATATGGTTTTCTTCAAAGCCTACTGCGGCCTCGAGTCGTGTGATCTCTTCCTCTTTTCGTTCGATGAGTTTGATCATATTGGCTCTCCATACCGCCTGACTCTTTTGCCATGTCTTCCGTTTTTCTTCAAAATGGATCCTTTTCCTTTCGAAGAAAGTATCACACGCTTCCCTGAAGGTTTCCCACAGTGTATCGCTCTCTTGTCTGGGCACCGGCCAGGCCGCTTTCCAGTCAGCCTGAAGCTGTTTGATTTTGTCGGTGGTTTCGTGCCACTCTATCGCATCTTTAAGGGCCACCGCTTCTTTACAGATGGCTTCTCTTTTGGACAGGTTCAACTGTCTCACTTCATCAAGCTCTTCATGGTGAGCTTTTTTGTTGTTGAAGTAGGTATCACAAGCCAACCGAAACCGTTCCCAGAGTGGTTCATGGTCCACTTTTGGCACAGGGCCTGTCTCTTTCCAGCGCTCCTGCAGTTCAAGGATCAGTGGGGTCACCTCATCGAAGTCGGTTCTGCTGCACAATGCCTCTGCTTCGGCGCAGAGGTTGCGTTTCAGCACCAAATTCTGCTGCCTTGCTTTGTCCATCTCTTCAAACTGCTGCCGCCGCTGTTCATAGAGGGCATCCTTTGCACTTCTGAAGCGTTCCCAGATTGCATCAGATTTCTCTCGGGGCACATGCCCAATCTCCTTCCATTGACGGAACAGCTCCTGCACCTGTTCAATGGCCTCATGCAGGTCGTCGGAATCCTTCAGACCTTCGGCCTGCACGCACAGTTCGGTTTTCCTGTAGTAGTTGTCGATCCTCTCCAGCTCCTGCTCCTGGTAGTTGCGGGTTCGGTTCTGGAAAAAGAGATCACAAGCAGCACGAAAGCGTTGGTTCAGCAAAGAGGCATCCTCATAAGGAACCGGACCAATCTCCTTCCACAATTGCTGCATCTCTTTCAGGCGTTCTGCCGTTTCACGCCAGGAGGTGCTCTGTGCTAACTTTTCCGCTTCAAGGCAGAGTTTTTCTTTTGCTGATTTGTTGGTTGACAGTTCTTCAGATTGGAGTTCCATCGCAGGCTATTTATGCACTTTTCTTACAAAGTCTTCCACTTCGGGTACACCACCCTGGTAAACAAGGTATCCGTTGTATGGTTCCCGTTCGGTGATCTCATGGTTCACAGGTGTAAGCATCATCTGCTTTACCTCTTCGGGGTCATTGGTTTGCGCCAGGATCCAGCTCAGCTTGGCCCAGGCCACCTCAGGCAACATATTGCCGGCCGGGATAATCCCTTTGGCCATCATGTCCCTGCCGGTATCATACACAAACATGTGCACATACCCCCAGATGGTCTGCAGTGTCATGTACATATGCACCCCTTTGGCGTGTGCCCTTTCAATGGCGGGGTACAACTCTTTGTTTACATGCCCCAGTCCGGTACCCACTATGATCACACCCCGATAGCCTGCTTCCACCAGCAGATCCAACGTATCGGGCTTCATGCCCGGGTAGTAATAGAGCATGGTGACATCGTCGGCGAAGTAGGGGTAGATCTCCACATTGCGGTCTTTACGCCTTTTGTTGTAACTCTTGTGAATGGGCGTGATCTCTTTTTTGCTGATCATCGCCACCGGGGTATCTCCGATGGTACGGAATGTTGAGCGGTAAGAGGAGTGCATCTTGCGCACCCTGGTCCCTTTGTGGAGCAGTCCGTACTCGTCGGAAGTGGGTCCAAACATACACACCATCACTTCGGCGATGTCACTGTGCCCTGCAGCCTTCATGGCATGTTGCAGGTTCAGCGCTGCATCAGAACTGGGCCTGTCGCTCGAGCGCTGTGACCCTACCAGCACCACCGGCACCGGAAGGTTCTGGCACATAAACGTAAGGGCAGCTCCGGTGTGGTGCAACGTATCAGTACCATGCCCGATCACAATCCCATCGATGCCGCTTTCGATCTCTTTTCCAATGGCTTGGGCTAATGCAACATACTGTTTTGGGCCCATGTTTTCGCTAAACACTGCAAAGATCTTCTCTGTGTCGAGATTGCATATATCGGCCAGTTCAGGCACAGCGCCATACAGCTCACCGGGTGAAAACGCCGGGATCACCGCACCGGTACGGTAGTCGAGCCGTGAAGCAATCGTTCCGCCGGTACCAAACAGCTTTACACTCGGTAACCCCGGGGTAACAGGAAACTGCTTCTCCGGAATCTTGTAGTTGGCTTTCTTGTAACCGGTCTCCTTCATATCCGTGATCGTACGTGTGTCAACACCAATGTTGTAGCCCGTAATGATCTTCATCACAATGTGCGTGTCGTCGTCGTTCTCAGAACGAGGTAAAATGGTGCCTTTGAAACTGCCTCGCGTGGTCTCCACCTCAGCCTGACCCCATACCCTTACATTGAAACGCTGCAGCAACGTAAGCGCCTCACCTTTGTATCCCTGAAAAATGTCTTCGTTCATGTTCTGTTGTTGTTTGCTTGTTCGTCATCAACATAAAAAAACCAAACTATACCTTCTCAGCCAGCTCCCTCAAATTCATGTTCCCGAGTGCCACCGGTCTGAGCTGCCCCATCACCCATTTGCGCATGGTGCCGGGGTCATCACTTCGTCCTACAGCAGCATACTTCTCTTTCAGAAAGGGAACTTTTTCTTCAATCTCCTCTGCCGTATATCTCTTGAATTTCAACTGTGTCAGCAGGCTTTCAAAGTCCATCTTCGGATGCTGATACCACAGCGGGAGCATCAAGCGTGCTATTTCCGGGTCGAGCTTTTCCTCTTTAAGGAAACGGAACAGGTCATACAACCTGTTGAAGCTGAAGTCATCCGATTTTTTGTATTTGCCTACGACCGACTTGAGGAAGTGGCCGAAGAAAGTGCCTGTAAAACGAGGTGAGTAATCGAGTTGTTGGATGATGCTTTGCATCACGGGGTAGAGGTTTTTACTGAGGATGAAGGTATAGGTATCTTCCGGGATGCCCCATTCGGCCATTTGTTGGATTCTGTCGGAAATATCTTCGGGGATACGTTTTCTCAGCTCTTCTATATATTTATCTGCCAGCGGTATCGGTGCGGTATCGGTATCGGGATACATACGATCGGCACCGGGCAACACCCTTTCAAAGATGGTGGTGCCATCTTCGAATGATTTGCGTGTTTCGGGTGGGATTCCATCGAAGAGCATTTCACTGCGCTCCGTGATCACATCAATGGCTGTTTCGATGTCTTCATCAGGTCCCCAGAAGATAATTTGTGCATCCTGTGTCCCAGCTTGGGTGATCTCACGTATTCTTTCAATGTCATCATTGGCGATCAATGGGTTGAGGTCTTCAGAGGTGACCATATTGGGCTTTTCGATGCAGGCGATCACTTTGAGTCGGTCACTGTATTCATCGGCGAGACATTTCCCGGGTTGGGTAAAGAAGCTGAGCAATCCCTGGAAGTGTGGCAGGTTCACGGCATACAATTTCTCACCCCGTGCGTTTGCCTCTTTGATGTCATCACATGGGAAGGAGAAGGTTCCAAAAGGGATCTCTTCCACACGACATTTCCAGTTGGCGGGTTCGGCCACCCGTTTTTTCAACTCTTCACGTACATTGAGCAGCGCCCATTGCCGGAAGGCTTCGTTGTGTGTCAGTTCCGGTATCCATTGTGTATGCGCCACCCCTTTGATCTCTACCCGGTGACCACCACGACAGCTCACATTGACGTCCTGGCGTCCGGCGCCAATACCGGTACGCACCAGTCCGGTGCTGCGGTTCAGAAAACGGATGTAGTCACACGCCTCACGCACCTCATCAGGGTTCACCATATCGGGATAGGTCACCGTCTCAATCAACGGCATACCCAACCGGTCAGTCTTGTAAACACGCACATGACCCACATCGGAGATCTCGCGGCACGAGTCCTCCTCCAGACTGAGCTGTATCAGCCGTATCTTTTTGTTCCGAAGCGCAATCTCCCCCTCCACACCAATGATGGCGGTGCGCTGGAAGCCAGTTGGAATCGATCCGTCCAGGTACTGCTTCCGGGTAACATGCACTTCACCAACGATATTGAGCTTGCTGAGCAAAGAGATCACAATCGATATCTCCAGTGCCTGGCGGTCGACAGGGAACGGTGGGGTGTCATCCACTTCGTAAGTGCAGGCCGTTTCATTGTTGATACGGTATACAATCTCTTTCCGGGTTTTGAACTCCATCAATGCCGTACCATCATACTCGCCCAGCTCGCTGAGTGTAGGTCGCATATGACGTATAATCTCCGCGTGATAATCGTCGTGATCGTGGTAAATACCTGCCGGGCAGTTGCAAAACAGTTTGCGCTCTGTTTTAAGCTGTTGGTGCACCTCCAGCCCCGACATAAAACCAATGCGATCGTAATCAGCCTGTGTCGCATCTTTCCGGGCAACATATCCGATCGCTTGTTTCGAAGCTTCATAATTCTGTTTCGGGTCAAATGATCTGGTCATTGTCTGTGTAATGTGGTTTTGTGATAAGTTGCCAAAAGTAGGGAAAAAATGTGAATCCCTGATGAGAATGTTTAGGAGGTTGAGGGGGCACTAATCATACATCCAATCCATGATTGATTTAGTCGTGATCGGTTCAGGAACACTGATTTGGGGTTCTTTGTCTGTTAGCAGAATAAGCTGATCAACCTTTAAGGCTTCCGCCCCGAGCAACAAAGCAGAGATTTCCCTTTTGGCCACACGGTCATCGTTCAACTGCTCGCTAACCTGGATCAATGTGTGAGGTTTGAGCCCGTTACTGGCAACGAAGTCAACTTCTTTCCCCTGTTCATTTTTCCAATAATATACCTGATGCCCTTGTCGTAATAAATGATTGCAGACGATGGTTTCCAACAATCGCCCACGCTCTTCAGAAAACATATTTCCTGAAAACCTGGTGATACTTGTATCTGCCGGATAGCATTTCTTCTGATTGATGACCTGTTTGCGAATGGAATAGTCGAAACGTGACACCAGTGTGATCAGGTACGCTTTTTCGAGATGGTCAATGTACGTTTTCACTGTATCTTCATGTTTCACATTGGCCACTTCTGTAAGGCGCCTGTATGAAAAGAGTTTGCCCGGATTGGAGATCAGATATCGGGCAAGCATCTCCATGCCGGCCGGATTCTGAATAGAGAAGCGGGGCATCACATCACGGAACAAAATGGCTTCGAAGGTGGATTTTAGGAGAGATTTTTCCTGCTTAAGCGATGCATAGGGGAAACCTCCCCATTGCACATAATCGGACCAGTGGGCGGCTATTCGTGCCAAAGATTCAGTGATATAGCGATCGAGATCTTTACCACCTTGCGCTGTAAGGAATTCCTTGAACGAAAGGGGATGGATCCGGCAAGGGATGTGCCTGCCGGTTAATGCAGTAGCATATTCTGAACTCATCAGCGTGGCATTCGAGCCTGAGACAATGAATTTCACCTTGTGGTGCAAACGGGCAACAAATTTTTCCCACCCGGCTATATTCTGTACCTCGTCAAGCAGCATGACCGGCCTTTCAGGATTAAAGAAGCCCGCATACACCTGATAAATCTCATCGAGGATACCAGTATCGGAACCCATAAATCTTTCATCTTCAAAGTTAATATAGATGGCATCCGGAGTATCCTGCAACAGTTGATACATGAGGTAGGTTTTCCCACTGCGCCTGATTCCGTGTAATACGATAAGCGTGTCTGATTTCATGAGCTCTTTGAGGTATGGATAGATCTCTCTGTCAAATATTATGGTCTGACGGATTTCAAGTTGCCAGGTCTTGATGATCTCTCTGATCTTCTCGGAAGTAATCATAATGTTGCTATATTACATTTTTCATTGGGCAAAAATACAGAATATTGCCCAATACAATGGGCAATATCGCAAATATTTAGGTGTTTGGATGTTGAGAGGGAGTTGATGGGGTTTAGATCGTATGTTGATCAGTAAATAACAGCATAAAACAGCGTTATCTGCGTTCTGTTTTGTTGCCACGAATGTTGATTGCCGTGAAGCTTTATTGTGTGTTAAAAATACTCTTCGCTCAAAATCTTAATGATCATGGTTTTTAATCCGGGCAAATCATTGTGAACCACATTCCAGATCATATCTAACCGGATTCCGAAATATTCATGTGCAATGACGTTTCGCTGTGCACGAACCGTATGCCAGGGATAGTGGTATTTGTCGAGAATGGTTTTTGACACATGCACGATGGCTTCTCCAATCACCGATAGTTGGAACAACACGGCTTCGTTGCATTTCGAATCATTTAAAAATTCATCGACAGAAAGGTTGGCAGTATAGATTTCGATTTTCCCCAAAGCTTCCAAGATGTGCCTGAGCCGTTCCTTGTCCCTTTCGCTACTGCTTTTCATAGATCAATATTGCTTCGTTTTGAATATGTTGCGCGGCATGTTTCTTCAGGCCTTTGGCAAACCCGATATCTATCTTTCGATGAACCAACTGCTCGAGCCGGAATTGAATGTCTGACAGGTCAAAATAGCTAAATTTCTGGCTGTTTTCCTCTTCAATCATCAGATCAATGTCGCTGGTGGAATGCTCATCACCGCGCGCAAATGAACCGAACAGCCATGCTCTTTTTATCCTCCCGTCCTGATCGAAATATCGCCTCAGGCTTCTGATAATGGTTTTCCGATCCACCAACCGGGATCTCTGATAAACTACTTTCTCCTCCGCCACTTGTAACGCTTCTCCGGCAAAATCTTCACCTTCAATTTCATGTATAATACGATCGCTTAACCAGGCAACAAGCATCCTCTGCCGGTCGGCACCAAAATAGTGAGCCAGTTTCTCCACCTGCTCTCTGGTTGGCATT
>SKPS01000191.1 GCA_007119395.1 Lentimicrobiaceae bacterium | reverse complement strand
AAGGAGTAGCGTCAGGGAAGAAGCTCCAATCAAAAAACCACCCGTAATATGCGTTGCAAACCGACCCGGGCCGGAGTATCGAAGAGATTGAATGTCACTGATCAGGATATCGCGGCGCTCTTCATCACAAGAATGATGAAACGATCTAGTCATTTGTGTCTCAGAATGGTTGGCATAGTAAATACGGGTATCTCATATCCAATTCTGACGGTGATTGATGAATCACACATATCCAACAGTATCCCTTCAATTTTTGATTCAACACTATGAATAATGGAAGTGTCAATAGGAGATGTTTTGAGGACAACATGCAGATCTCCCTCAGGCTTGATCTGCACTGGCTTACGGGTGCCGGCGCAAAGAATCAGGTAAAAAATATAGGGGGATTTCTGTCTGGCATTCCCAATCTGAGCAGCAGACCTATGAAGCTCTTCATTCCGTGGCAACTCTTCTATCCTGTGATAATGTAATAGAACCAAAATGTTTCCTTCGTATCCCGACAGCACCAGCAAACTGTCGGTTAGTTGCACAACTTCATGTTCTATCGGCAGAAGCGAGGATTGAACCGACAAAGTTCTCCTCGTCCGGGAGAGAACAACATTGTCCTTTCCCCTTTCTAACTTCCAGTGTCCGAATATATTCCGTGATGAACTGTCGATATTGTTGCCTGAAGGGAGTTCATGTTCAAGCTGGTAAACACCATCATGAAAGAAAGAAAGGTTATGTATGGCTCTAGATGGCGAAAGGCGTCCGTTCATCTCGTAGCCCACAAACTGCCACGAGCCCAAAATTGCGCTGTCTTGTTGGGACTGTCCGAATGTGGCAATCACAAGAAAGATCGGCAGCAATGATGTAATAATACGGATTTTCATGAGGATAAGGTTCTGGCATAGTAAATATTCTTCAGAATAAATGCAATTGCAGACTTTTTATTACAAAGACATGGAGCAAACAGAAAGTTTCGGACAATGACAAAAGTACCTGTTCCGGGGAAACGCCCCTACACAATGGTCTCTTCATGCGTACCAAATTGTTTCTCCATGGCCACCTTTCGGAAGTTGAAGATTTTCTCCAGTTGTTTTCTTATAAACAACGCGTTGGCGATTGCACCGATTATCCCGAAAGGGGGCTTGTAGGTGACGATATCGGTCATCAACACCCCCCCTTCAACAGGCTCGAGTTTGTGCTGGTGGTGCCAAAAGGAGTAAGGCCCGGAACGTTGTTCGTCGACAAAATACTCAAAATCATGAACATGGGTAATTTCAGTCATCCAATTAAGCCTGATGCCAAGGAGCGGACTTACTTTGTAGGTGATAATCATACCCGGGTACATCTTTTCAGCGCTGTTGCCACTTGTGACGATGAACCCCATATATTCAGGGGAGATTTTTTTCAAATTCCCGGGAGAAGAGACGAAGTCCCACATCTTATCGACGGTAGCGGGCAGCCTCTGGGTCCTTGTAAATTGGTATATGGGCATTCTGCTTTGTGTTTTTGTTGATGGAAAATCCTCCTTTAGTGATTAAAAAAGTGCTATTCTTTGATTGACCGGATTAAACTTTCAGTGCAGAAAACCCCCCATCTACATGCAAGATCTGGCCTGTAATCCAATCGGCCTTCCCTGAGAGAAGAAACTCTGCAGCATGAACGATGTCTTCTGTTTTCCCAATTCTTTTCATTGGGTGTCGTTGTGCGTTGGCTTCTCTCTTTTGCTCACTGTTTAACAGGGGTGCTGACAAAGGGGTGTCAGTGAGGGAAGGGGCCACGCAATTCACTCTTATTTTTGGTGCATATTCAGCAGCCAACGCTCTGGTCAGGCCCTCAACAGCTCCTTTTGAGGCCGCAACCTGAGCATGATATGGCAATCCGGTTTGAACGGCAACGGTCGAAAACAACACGATGGAGGCGTGATTGCTTTTTCGCAACTTAGGCACCACTGCCTGGATCACTTTTACAGCACCAACAACCTGAAGGTGAAGGTCGTTCAGAAACTCCTCGGGCTTGATTCTGGTAAAAGGGCGAAGGTTGATGCTGCCTGGACAATAGGCTATGCCATCCAGCACATCTGGCAGAGGCCCCAGGTCAAGAGTCTCGTCCAATACGTTTAAGTGGGAGTATTTGATTCCTTGCGGATCAAGTTCGACAGCATTGTTGTTAAAAGTGCCATATACCTGATGCCCTTCGCCTGCCAGTCGCAAAGCAAATGCTTTACCAATACCGGATGAGGCACCAATGATAAGATAGTTTGCCATAACTGTAGATATCTGATTGACTATTCAGATCTTGTAACAATCTGACTTGCTGTTTTGTTGTGTTAAAATGATTTCTCGCCGAGGCGCCCAATTTCAATCATTGATATACGGTTATGGCAGAGCGTCCTGTAATGGATTCATCCGTGCATCGGTGGCGAGTTGTTTTTTGCCACGGATGCACGGATGGGTGGGGCTGGGTGCCCGAAGTTGATGTTGTCAAAAGACTCTCTTACAAAGCAGTTCTTTATATTACCGGATAGGATTAAGCCTAAACGATTCGTAAAGAATGAACATCCCCTACTTTAAAAAGCCTTAGCCTACATTCTCGTAATCCGCGGTGAATAAATCCATTGGCGATAGTAAAGCCTATTCATAAAAAGGGATTTCACCAGAGACGACCAGGGTTTCGAAGGTTAATAGTGCAGGCTCATTTTGGTTAATGAATAATCTAAGACAGGGGTGAGAAATCATCCGGCAAACGTACGTTTGATCCCGTGCTTCCACTGGGTCTTGTGGTAACCGAAAACCACGAACAGTCCCTGCCGTGATGGGTATTTGATTCCGTACTTTTTTCTGAACCTTCTTGCACTCTTTCCACGCTGAATCATAGGGTGCACTCCGCCAACCATACATGTGCCCAAACCCAGCGATTCACCGGCATACATAGCCGTGGCAGCTGCTATAACCGGATCAGCCGGGTCACAATAGGGTGAGCCGTAAAAATACATCACAAGCGGTGCATCATGCGTTACCAGGTTCTTCCCTTTACGCATGTTATTAACATACACTCTGAACAGCGGTCTAATGAAACCCATGAACACTTCATCCCCGGCTTTACCCCAGAAAGGGCGGATCAGAAACCTGAACCAAGACGACACAAACCACTTCATCTTTTCAAGATATTTGCAGAAGTCAACTGCAAAAACTCTGCTCTTATCCCGGCTATCGAGGACCATTACATGTACATCCGATGGGGGCAGTCCCATTGGCGCGGTGGAGGCAGCATCCAGGATTTGCTGCTGAATATCAGGTTCCACCTCACGGTCCAGAAAAGTTCGCACGCTTCTTCGCCTTTGGAAGAGCGCCAAGAGCGCACTGTAACCGGCAGCTTCATCCAAACCGGGAAGCTTGAGCAGATCATCAGGCGAAAGGGTCCTCCCGTGAATCTCAATGGCACCTTCAGGACAAACCGCCATACAGTGACCACAACCGTAACAACCGAAAGAAGGGTTGTCGTTGATTAACACTTTGCCATCCTGAAAAATAACGGCAGTATCAACACAAACATCTGCACACATTCCGCAATTCGAGCAGAGGCTTCTGTCAATTCGTATTTTAGCTGTTTCTTTGACTCTGGATGTGGGAATGGCCATTTTAAATCATGTTATCCTCGTTGCTATCAAATACTGATAATGCCTCAGTTTTTTCAGACAAAGTTACAACCGCGGTTGCGGTTACAAATATAACCTCTTTCCCATTACCATCATGAACCACAAATTACCAGATTTCAGCAACACTTCAGCTGAAACCTACCTTCAAATGACCTTCATCAATGAGGAAAACCACTATCTTTGTTCTGTAACATTTCATATGATGCAGATAATAAAACCAAGCTCTTTCAGGGGTTCACGGCATGCGCTCCAAGCCGTCAATGGGTTGCTCTTGCCCGGGTTGATATTGCTCCTGGGCTGTGTTTTCCCTGCGATGGGAAACGGCCAGATTTCTCTTAATGGAGAGGCTGGTGTGGTGACCACCGGCTACAACAATGTGGGGATTCCCGGAAACAGTGGCACACGTTTTTCCATGAAAGATGACCTGAAAGGGGATCCAATCCCATTTTTCCGCTTGCGGGCAAAGGTATCCCTGACATCACGGCACCATCTGGTGTTGCTCTATGCACCATTAGAGTTGCGTTACCACGGCACCTTTGATGAAGAGGTGCTGTTCAGAAACGTGTTGTTTGAAGCGGGCAAAGAGACCGAAGGAACATACAAATTCAACTCCTATCGTCTCACCTACCGCTACCGGCTGGTGCAACGCCCCAAACTCGATTTCGACCTGGGTTTGACTGCAAAGATCCGGGATGCCTCTATCGGGCTGAACGCAATGGGAAAATCAGCTATCAAGACCGACCTGGGGTTTGTACCCATCATCCACTTTCGTCTACATTGGATGTGGAGCGAACGGTATAGCCTCCTCTTTGAAGGAGATGCCCTTGCCTCACCCTTTGGCAGAGCCGAAGATGTGCTGCTGGCCAGCCAGTTTGCTTTGTCGGAACAAGTGGCGCTCTACGCAGGGTACCGCCTGTTGGAAGGGGGAACCGACGGCAGCACTGTATACAACTTCTCTATGTTCCACTACATCACAGCAGGCTGCGTGTGGCAGATTAGGCCTTAATCAATACGGGCAAGTTCTAACCCCACTGATTCGCCTCTCTTGAAAATTCCTTTACCGTAAACCAACATTTCGGCAAGACTATCTTGGGATGGTCAGCGATGAAAGAAACAACTGATCAGTCATATTGGATAAACTATATTTCAAGAACCCAAATATGAACAGTCGCCTCTTTTAAGATTATCGGAATGGGATCTGTTCTGAACAGAACCGGATCAAAAAAACATCAAATATTACCTACTCATTCACCATTTCGTTTATTTCACCGATTCGTTGATTATCGACAAAGTGGGTTGCATACAGCTTTTCAATGGCCGGAGTTCCCGATTTGCTGAACACCAACCTTCTCTTGCCTTTTGTTCCCCACTGGTTGTATACGGTCAACGATCCCTTCAACTTCAGTTCCGCTGCAAACTTACGGATCAGACGGTTTGTCAGGGAAAGCTTTTTCAGGTTTACTTTGCATACCCTCTCCAGATACGGCACCCGTCCGTGGCGCCAGTTTTCGTAATCCTTCTGAGTCAGGTATCCCAATTTCAAAAATACGTCAACAGCGCAAACGTAGCCCTTCTCATAAATAAGTGAATGCAATACCGACTTGGTTCTCTTTTCAATTTCAGCGTTGTTCATATGTTAAGAATAACAGGTCTTGACCGATGCGGATTGCTGATATGCCACCAGTCAATCATCCTCCAATCAAACCATTACATTGGCTTATCAGAAGACGGCGATATCGTGCTACCGGTTGCAAGCTCTTGTTCTGATATTTCGTTAAATGTTATCTCTTTGCCGGCTAGTTTGGCTTTAATAAGCTTATCCGCCAGCTTGTCAACATCACCTCCTGCCAGATAGTGTGCCTGTAGCTCCTGGTGACTGCATACCACACCTTTCTCTTTTAGCGTGATCAAAGTGTTCACTATCACATCAGAGGGCACACCCCGAAGCCTCATGAAGTACAGCTCAACCAATGGGATGTTGACCCCGTCACGTTTAGCCCGGGACCAATCTTTTACAGGCCTCCTGATGATCAAAACCAACATCATCAAAATAAATACCCCGATGATGAAAAGCAAAATAACTGGATTCATAAAACATTGTATGTTAGATTTCTAATCGCCACCAACCCGTTGAACTATTTCGCCTTCTTGAATGATACAAGCCTGCCCAGTTGGTAGGCAATGATCAGAAGCAACCACATATATCTGTGCAGAAAATGTGCGTGATCAAAGTTCTCATGGGTATTCAGGATGATGATGTGCATGCCAAATACCAGGATGATGAACAGGATGTCAATCCACCTGCGGTTTTTCATGGGTCTATGTTTATGGGGAAGTTGTCCAGGTTTGTTGTTGTAGGGACGTTGCATGCAACGTCCCTACAACAACGCAACGTCCCTACTTCTTCGCCTGCTCTTTCATCTTGTGCTCCATTTCGGCGATGAGGTCTTCGATGTGCTCCTTGGTGCCCACAAGCTCCTCCAGACTCATGCCTGCATAATCTTTGCCACTGCCGGCACCGGGAATGTTAATCCCCTGACTCTTCAGGAAATCATCCACCTTGTCTTTGTTCTTCATATACAAATAATAGGCGGTAACCGAAAGTCCTACACCTATTAAGATACCTGTTGTTAAATTACTTTTTGTGTTGATCATACTGTTATTGATTAAAGGTTAGTATTATACGGTTTACATTTTCGCCAATTCCTTCCAGATTGGTTTCGTGTGATGTAAGCAATGTTTTTGATTTTTCGAAGATGGTGTTATCAAAGCCTGTTTCTGATGACAACATTTTTTCAGCGAACAGATTGACAATGTCGAGGTATCCTCCTTTTGGGGCAATTTTCGACACGTTCACTTCGTAGTTTTTCTCTTCATCTCCTGTTTTGCTGATTTTTAGGATGATGCCTTCGCCATCGCGAGGCGAGAAGTGGCGACCGAAGGTGACCAGCCATGTGAGCAAAGAGGGGAAGAAGAGGTTGTTACCTGACAGCATTTTGTTGGCCAGGAAGACCAGGGAGAGCACTTCGGGGTCTACGCTTCCTTTTTTGCGGTAGTCGTAACCGGCGTGTTCCAGTACGGCGGCGGATGTAGTAACCGCGCCCAGCCAGTCGAGCCCTTTGCTCATGGGCGACTTTGGCGCTACAAGCCCCGATATTCCCGATGCTGCGATGCTGAGTCCGGCCACGATCCCTTTGGCTGTGATAAACTGATGTTCTGTTTTTCTGAAGATCTGAACCTGATGGAGGTTGTTTTCGAGAGAGAAGGCCACGGCAGACCGGATCAGGATCTCCTGAATATCCACCACGCTTTCATCAAAATGAACCAGCATACTGTGTGTTGGCTTGGAGTAATGCATGCTGTAGATCCCCTCATGTTCCATAACATGCAGTTTCAGTTTTTCTGCATCCATCAGAGTTTTAGAGAAACGGAACCTGAGACGGCCCGGGATGTTGTGTAGTAAATGGATTCTAAGTTCCATGTTTATTGAAGTTGGTTTTTGTTCATCTTAAAAAAGAAGAGTCGCAACGAGTTGGAGACGACGGCCACGGTGGTCATATTGTGGATAAAGGCGCCCCAGAAAACGGGCAATACACCCATGGCACCCAGCACGAGTGCTATGCTGTTTACACCGATTGAGGTGGCAAAGTTTTGTCTGACGATACCCATTGTGCTCCTTGACAGCATGACAAGGGATGGTATACTCAGTGGGTCATCGCTACGAATGGTGATATCAGCGGCCTCCATGGCCAGGTCGGTTCGTTTGCTGCCCAGGGCAATCCCCACATCGGCATAGGCCAAAGCCGGGGCATCATTGATGCCATCGCCAATCATGCCCACTTTAAACCCTTTCGATTGCAGCTGAAGTGTAAACTTTGCTTTGTCTTCAGGCAACAGCTCCGATTCAAAGCGATCGAACATCATGCGTGAGGCCACCACCTCTGCCTGTTGCTCCACATCGCCTGTCAGTAGAATGATATCGTCGATTTTCAGGTTACGCAATCTGTTCAGCGATTTTTTCATGTTCTCGCGCAAGGGGTCCATGATGCCTATGATGCCGGCCAATGTGTCGTTTTTTGCCACGTACACAAAGTTTTCTCCTCTGAGCATCAGCCGTGATACAGCATCGGATGCAGCATCCAATCCGATATTGTTCTCTTTCATAAACCTGGCGTTACCCACTCTGATGATCTCTTTTTTGACCTGCGTTTTCACACCTCTTGCCACGACCACCTCCACCACGCAATGCTTCGGGATGGGCCACCCTTGGGATTTCATCTTTTCCAGGATAGCATGGGCGATGGGGTGTGTTGATGTCTCCTCAGCTGCAGCAGCCAAAGAGAGAAGCTCCTTTTCCGGCATCCCTTCAATAAGGGATATCACAGATCTCACCTCAGGATTCCCTTCCGTCAGGGTTCCCGTTTTGTCAAAGATCAGGGTTTCCGTTTCGGCGAGGGTTTCCAGGTGATTGCTCCCTTTGATGAGGATGCCGTTTCGGGCAGCGGTCGATATGGCGGCGGTGAGTGCTGTGGCCGTAGAGAGCCTGATGCCGCATGAGTAGTCGATAACCAGCATGTTCAGTGCCCTGGTAACGCTTCCGGTAACCATATACACAATGCCGCCCAAAGCGAAATTCAACGGGATCAGCCGGGTAGAGAATCTGTCAGCCAAGTTTTGCACCTGGGCCTTGTGTGAGGTGGCCTCCTCCACCATGTGAATGATTCGGGCTGCTGCCGTATCCTCTTTGATCTTTTCGGCATACACCCTGATGGTGCCACTCTTTACCGCACTGCCGGCAAACACCTTTTCATTCTCACTTTTCTCCCGTGGCATAAACTCACCCGTAATGGATGACTCATCAACCAGTCCGTTACCCCGTAAGACATAGCCATCCACACTGATGATCTCTCCGGAGTGCACCACAAGGTGGTCGCCCACTTTCACTTGCTCAACGGGTATCTTCACCAGGCGGTCATCCTCCACCACTTTCCATACGTACTTTTCTCCGGTAGAGAGCATGTCGCGAATGGCACTGCGGGTTTTGTTCATGCTGTAGGCGGTAATCAGCTCAGCGGTGTCGGCCAACACAATAATGGTGAGGGCAGAGGTGGCATTGCCTGAGAGCAGGCTGGCAAAGATGGCTGCACTGCTCAGGGTATCGGCATTGGGCTGCCCGGTGTCACGCAACGATTCAAAGCCGCTTTTGATGATGGGAAGTGCCAGTGAGATGCTGGTCAAAGAGGTAAAACCAAACAAACGACCGAGAAGAGAAGCCCCTTGCGCTTTTCCACTTTGGGTTGCCATGGCATACACGAGAGCACCTGTGCCGAGCAGTACGTTGCGCAACAAACTGCCCACCGGCTCTTCCTGTAAGCGACGCTCATTCACAGTGGGTTTGTTGTTCTCTTTGCGCTCACGCTGATGGGCAGCAATGGAAAACAAAGCAATGATCTCCTCCACCCTGGCAACGATCCGCTCCGGAGCATCAAAAGCAACATCGAAGTGTACCACCATATTGGAGGTGATCACCTCTATGGAGACCTGCTCAACCCATTCAAGCTCAAGGATACGTTCCCTGATGTCATGTTCATAACCATCAAGGTACCTGATCGCCTGGCAGCCTATACGCATACGCCCGGGAATATGGTGTAATACCCTGCACTTAAGAAGTGGTTCCTTGCTCAAACTTTTCCAATACATAACCTTCTTCTGTTAACTGTGATGCGATGGCATCAATATGCTGTTGGTCAACACTTCTATGACCTTTTAAGACACTTTTAATAATCAGCTCATGCAGTCGCCGGAGCCATGTTGTGATCTCTTCCTCGTTGAGGAGATTGGTATCATAGGTAATCAACGCTGTAAATGTGAGCTTGTTCAGTTCAATGGTTCGGATCCCTTTGAGTTTATAAAGAAACAGCGTAGGGGGGATCTCTTGATGTTTTTGCAGGAACTCCTTTGATTTTGCACCGGCTGCAAGACGCACACGGAGCCGGCCGGGGATGCTGTGTACAACACTTATCCCTCCGATCTTCGACAAGGCTTTGGCTATCAGGTCACCAATCATTAAAGCTGTTTATTTTAAGGTTGATTCATCGAATGACTGCATGCTGCTGTTGTAGGCCCAGTATAACAGGCTGATACCTGCGGGAAGCAGGGAGGACCTTCTGATCAGCGACCAGATTCCCATCGAGAAGAATCCCAATGCGATGGCGGAGTTCAAATCCAGCAAGCCGTCAGTCCGCTCATAAATCGTTGTATTGGCTGACTTGAGCACTTTCGACAACTCCTGCCCCAATACAGACCTGGGTGTTTTCTCCAACTCTTTCTCCAGTCCAAGCAGTTTGGCCAAAACTCCTGTGAGGGTCACCTCATCCAGCTTTTCTGCATCATACACGATCAGTAAAGAACCTAAAAGAGGGTTCACTTTGATCTGGTGGATGGCTTCGGCTTTCAACAATTGCTGCTCGAGAAGATGCCCCTTCTCCATCTCCATTTTCAACACAGGGATGCAAAACCGTATCCTGCCGGGCATGGAATGCTTGACTTCGATAATTCCCCGAAATCCTTTAAATTTCCTCTGTTGACCGGAGCTTGCAAACAATTTCGACAACAGCAAACCAGTGATTATATGCATATTATCTTGCTTTTTTTCTAATAACAATTCACCACCAACACGTCATTCCCCTGACAGAATGTCTGCCGGGTGGTTGGTTTACAGAATGCTGACCTCAAAGATATGCTTTTCTTGATAAAAGTCTGGTAAAAAGTTATAGGGGGGAGACCAAGGATATTGTTGAAGTGTGGTTTGATGTGTTGAAAACTGCTATCTTCGCACTCAACCAAACAGAAAGATGTATCACGTAGATGCCCACACTCACCGAACACCTTCTGCCGGGACACTGGCAGTTGTGAACCTGCACAGGGAGGCTGTTTCATTACCGGCGGAGCAATATCTCAGTGTGGGTATCCATCCGTGGTTTGTGCAGCCTGACACCCTGGAGGATGAGTTGGCTCGTTTGACACGCTTTCTTGATCAACCTTCAGTGGTTGCTGTGGGTGAGTGTGGATTGGACCGCTTGTCGAAGGTTCCGATGGATTTGCAACGCACTGCTTTTACACGTCAGCTGACCCTGGCAAGGAGGTACGGCAAGCCGGTCATTGTACACAATGTGCGTTCAGGCAGCGACTTGTT
>SKPS01000167.1 GCA_007119395.1 Lentimicrobiaceae bacterium | reverse complement strand
ATTTTCTGCGACTTGAGGAAATCAGCGATCCTTTTGGCTGTGACGAGACTTCCTACGTTGTCGGCCAGATAGAGAATCAGGTCTTGCAACAATCTGACGTTTCTCACGCCGTATCTACTTACAATATCGCGTAGCACAATGGAGTCAAAAACATTGCTCAGGTATTCGAGGTGTACGCTTTCGTCTTGTCGCAGGTTGATCAGATGCGGCATTCCGCCGGTACGGATGTATTGCTGCAGGGCTTCGTTGGTATCGGCAAACTTATTGAACAACAGGTATTCAGGGTAGGTCAGTGAGAAGACCCTGATCTGAACATATCGCCCGGCAAGCATGGTAGCCATTTCGCCTGAAAGAAGGGTTGCGTTGCTTCCGGTACAGTAGATGTCGTAACGACCGTCGAGTTGCAGACTGCGCAATGCCTTCTCAAAGCCATCGATCTCTTGCACCTCGTCGATCAATAAGGTGATGTTGGCTTCAGTCTGTACATGGTTGCTAAGATAATCCATCAGGTCTTTGTCGGTTTTCAGGTGATCAAAAGCGTAATCCTCTTTGTTGATATAGATCACCTTGCCGGAGGGATCTCTGGACAGGGTTTCATCCATGATCTGCTTTAGCAGGAAGCTTTTCCCAACACGACGCTGTCCGGTCAGAAATTTGATCAGCGAGGTCCCGATATAGGGCTCAATCTGTTTGAAGTATGTCGGTCGTTTGATCAATGGCTCCATAAAGTTTGTCTTATAGGTAATATATATTGCAAATATAGGCAATGTTTTACCTATATCACAAACTTAATTGGAAAATTATTGCGATAAGGACACTTTGGTTACGCCGGTTTATGGTTCCCAATCCACCGCCTCACCCGCAGTTTATGTATGCCGTCATGGGGCGTGTTTTGTCGAACAGGGGAAGCATTATTTGCCAGTCACAGCACAACAGGATCAACAGCGAAAGATATTGGCACAAGAGCGAAGTGATTAACAACACGACACATTATCTCGGAAAAACTTACCGCAAGGTAACATACTTATTGGTAAGTTTAGAAAAAGATCTCATCAACAAAGAGATCGTTGATTTTTCTTCGGGGAAAATGGTATTCCTTGATCCGGTGTTCAGGCTTTGGTTGCTAGCATCCTTTTAATTACCCCTTGTTCAGCACAAAGTAGGAGGCATTGAGCACTGTGGCGAAGGAGACCCAGAGCAGGTAGGGTATGTTGATGTATGCTGCCAGGGGGCGGATTTTGTAGAACAGTATCATCATGATCACGATGGTGATCCACAGCACGATGATCTCTATCAGTGCCGGGCCTATCATCTTCGAGTAGAAAAAGATAAAGCTCCAGGCGAAGTTGAGTGCCAGTTGGACAAAGAACACCCCCATGGCCAGGTTCCGTGCCTCTCCCGGCTCCGACTTCCAAACCAGGAACAGGGAGATGCCCATCAGGATGTACAGAACGGTCCATACCGGACCAAAGATCCAATTGGGTGGGTTGAAGGAGGGTTTGTTCAGGTTGGCGTACCATTCAGGCACTGCTGCAGTGGTGTACATCCCGGCAATGGCACCGAGGGCCAGCGGCAAACCCACTGAAACCACAAGTTTGATGATATCCGGCGTGTTCATGTGTTTTTATTACGATATTGTTTTGTGAAACTCTGTCATGCACAAATGTACGAATAATTTGCCGGGACGACGATTTGTAGGGACGTAGCACATGCTACGACCCTATCCAATCCGTTATAAATTCACCCCTATACCAATGTAATTATATTGGCTTTTCTCTCCTTTCACAAAAAAGGTATCAATCTTTAACCACAAGTTCGTTGCAAGCTGCGCTGAGACACCAAACTTCCATTTGATCGGATCACCAAAAAACTTCTGGTTTTTCATTAATGGAATGCCAATTTCGTATCCGACCCAGTTGTTTTTAAGGAAGTTATCGGTTCTAATTCTCATGCCCAGTTGAATAATGCCGAGCTCTTCATGGGTGCCTTTCGTTTGATTATAAGAGCCAAGCCCGGATACTCCGATGAAATAATAGCTTCTGTTAATATTTTTCACCTTGTGCATGTAACCAACTCCTGCATTAATCTCATACGACAACAGCCCATTGGTAAAACCAAAAGAAGCCCCCAACGACATCCCATAGTTTAAAATACTTTTGCCGTGTTTTCTAAAGTGATCTGCGGGTTTGGTCAACGTGCCGTCTTTGTACTCATATCTGATGGTGGCAGGCAAGGATGTCCTTCTGGGAAGTTTATCAATGGATGTGTTAATCACATGTTGAATGTTCGGGTCTTTAAGTTGTTCAATATCTGTAAACTCTACCTCTATCCGGAAGTTTTCACCGGTAATAGAGAGAGTGCTTTTAAAATTAATCACATGCAGGTTACTATCTTCAACGATATAATAAACATCATCCCGAAGCATGCGACTTGTGGTGATCTTCTTGCCATATTCATATTGAATCGAATAAGATGGATGGTCGGGCAGCGTACCAACAAGATGTGAGAAAAGTGCCTGAAACCTCAGGAATGCGTTCTTGACAGACCTGTAAGCTCTTTTATCTCCGTAATTTGGCACAAGGATCTTGATTTGCATTGAATCGTTGTAAGTGATCATGATTTTATCACTGAAATGTTGCCCATCTTGCCCGTAAGTGGAATAGCTCATAAGAAAAACGACTGCTGCCAACATCAGTCTTTTTATCCAGTTTTTCATAATTGATTTTGTTTTTTAATTGATCGATGACAATTTTATCGTTTGGTGCACACAGCTGGTACAGTAAAAAGCTTTGCCTGTTGTGTTCACTGGAAGCTCAGAAGGCCGAATGACACTCGTTTTCTTTGTTCGTAAACAGGTTTTTGATCATCAATTACCACAATGGTTTGTGGAATT
>SKPS01000208.1 GCA_007119395.1 Lentimicrobiaceae bacterium | reverse complement strand
GGGGTGGGGGATGAGGTGGGGAAGCTGATGTGCTGATGTGCTGATATGTTTAGCACTTTAAAACGAAAAACAATCAAACAACCTGACAGTAAACCAGTTAGACAATTAAACATTTAGACAATTAGACAACAAAAAAACCCGCATTTCCGGGCTTTGACACCTTCGAAATACGGGTTTTCATCCTTGGGCTGTACCCCTTTTGTCTCGTCGGAGTGGCAGGACTTGAACCTGCGACCCCTTGCACCCCATGCAAGTACGCTACCAACTGCGCTACACCCCGAACCTGTTTCCCCAGCCTCAGCTCAACACTGAATGGGGCTGCAAAGATACGACATTTGACAATAGATGTAACAAGTGGTGCAAATTATTTTTTGTCGTCCACTTCTTCGAAGTCAACATCGGTTACATCACCGTCGTTGCCGCCATCGTTGCCGCCGGGTGTATCACCGCCGGGATGCTGATCACCACCATCACCGGGAGCCTGAGCACCTCCTTGCTGCGAAGCATTGTAGAGATCCTGACTGGCAGCTTGCCAGGCGTTGTTGAGCTCCTGCATCGCTGTGTCAATGGCAGCCAGATCCTTCGACTTGTGCGCCTCACGCAATTTGGCCAACGCATCATCAATCACTGAACGCTTGTCGGCAGGCAGCTTGTCGCCATACTCGTTCAACTGCTTCTCAGTGTTGAAGATCAACGAGTCGGCAGCATTCAGCTTATCAATCTCTTCACGCTGCTTCCTGTCTGTCTCAGCATTGGCTTCTGCCTCAGCCTTCATCCGCTTGATCTCTTCATCACTCAAACCTGAAGAGGCTTCAATACGGATCGACTGGGTCTTGCCTGTCCCTTTGTCCTTAGCTGAAACATTCAAAATACCATTCGAGTCAATATCGAAGGTGACTTCAACCTGAGGCACACCCCGCGGAGCCGGTGGTATGCCGTCCAGGTGGAACCGTCCAATGCTCTTGTTCTGGTTGGCCATGGGGCGCTCACCCTGTAACACATGGATCTCTACAGACGACTGGTTGTCGCCTGCGGTGGTAAACGTTTCGTTCTTCTTGGTTGGAATGGTGGTATTGGCTTCGATCAGGCGGGTCATCACACCACCGAGTGTCTCAATACCCAAAGAGAGAGGGGTTACATCCAACAGCAACACATCTTTCACCTCTCCGGTCAGAACACCTCCCTGGATGGCAGCACCTACGGCTACCACCTCATCAGGGTTCACACCTTTGGATGGCTTTTTGCCAAAAAACTTCTCCACCACTTCCTGAATCGCAGGGATACGTGTGGAGCCACCGACAAGAATCACCTCATCAACATCAGAAGCACTCATTCCTGCATCCGACAGCGCTTTCCGGCATGGCTCGATGGTGGCTTTCACCAGATCATCGACCAGTTGCTCAAACTTCGCACGACTCAGGGTACGCACCAAGTGCTTCGGAATACCGTCAACAGGCATTATATAAGGGAGGTTGATCTCTGTTGAAGTAGAACTCGACAGCTCAATCTTTGCTTTCTCGGCAGCCTCTTTCAGACGTTGCAGCGCCATAGGATCTTTGCGCAAGTCAATCCCTTCATCAGCCAAAAACTCCTCGGCAAGCCAGTCAATCACCTTCTCGTCAAAGTCATCACCACCCAAATGGGTATCACCATTGGTTGATTTCACTTCAAACACGCCATCGCCCAGCTCCAGAATGGAGATATCAAACGTACCACCACCCAGGTCATACACAGCGATCTTCATGTCTTGGTTCTTCTTGTCCATGCCATAGGCAAGCGAAGCAGCAGTTGGCTCGTTGATGATACGCTTCACATTCAGCCCGGCAATCTCCCCGGCCTCTTTTGTAGCCTGACGTTGCGAATCGCTGAAATAGGCCGGTACAGTGATCACCGCATCGGTAACAGGTTGTCCCAGATAATCCTCTGCCGTCTTTTTCATCTTTTGCAGCACCATGGCTGAGATCTCCTGTGGCGTATACATCCGGTCGTCAATCTTTACACGTGGTGTGTTGTTGTCACCCTTCTCCACCTTGTAAGGCATACGGTTGATCTCCTGAGACAACCGGTCGAACGTCTCACCCATAAATCGCTTGATAGATGATACCGTACGCGTTGGATTTGTAATCGCCTGCCGCTTGGCAGGATCCCCAACCTTACGCTCAGCACCGTCAGTAAATGCAACAATCGACGGAGTCGTCCGCTTCCCCTCGCTGTTGGGTATTACAACTGGCTCGTTGCCCTCCATCACAGAAACACAAGAGTTGGTCGTACCCAAATCAATTCCAATTATTTTTCCCATTGTATTATGAATATTATTGATGTTTGTACTATTCGTAACGACCACACGCATTGGCAACCATTATGCCATGTCACCAAAACATGACAAAAAGGCAGTTGGCGTCAACCATTTCACACGGCAGAACTCCCGGTCGAAAACCGGCTGAAATTGTTAATAAATATTCACCAGAAAGTGCCGTGGGATATAGTGCATCATAAAGGAAAAAGACCTACTTTTGCATACACAGAAATTCATTTTTCATCAAATTGATTATGAGCGACAAAGAAAAGTTGGAGCGTAATTATACCGCTGAGAACATTCAGGTATTGGAAGGGCTTGAGGCTGTAAGGAAAAGGCCCGCCATGTATATTGGTGACATCAGTTCCAAAGGGCTTCACCACCTGGTGAACGAGGTAGTGGACAATTCTATTGACGAGGCGTTGGTGGGTCATTGCGACCGCATTGATCTGGTGGTTCACCCTGACAACAGCGTCAGTGTATCTGACAACGGACGGGGTATTCCTGTTGACATACACGAGAAAGAGAAGCGATCGGCGCTGGAGGTGGTGATGACCGTGCTGCATGCCGGGGGCAAGTTTGACAAAGGGTCCTACAAG
>SKPS01000163.1 GCA_007119395.1 Lentimicrobiaceae bacterium | reverse complement strand
CACTTTAGCAAGGTTCTTGCAGGGTTCTACTGAATTTCATATTTTTGCAACTTCATTTACGCATCTTATTTGATTTGTGATTTTTATATGTTAGAAATTGGTCGGTATATTTCCTTCATCTTTATCTCTCTTATTCTTTTGGTAATTCCTGCCGTTGGACAGGAGGTTCAGGTAACCAATGTGTTAACCGGTGAGCCTCTGCTGAATGCCACTTTATACAGTGAAAAGCCGCGAAGCATTGCCACTTCCAATGGGAATGGAATAGCCTATATTGGTGCCATGAAAGGTTCTGAGCGGATTGAGATCAGGATGATGGGTTACCGAACCGAATACCGCAGTTATGCAATGATTGAAGCCGATTCATTCCGGGTGATGTTGTTGCCTGTCTCTTTCAACCTTGACAAAATTGTTGTTTCGGCATCACGATGGAGCCAGTCTTCGGGTGATATTCCTGCCAGGGTTTCAACCATTGGATCCGACCGGGTGGCCATGCTGAACCCGCAAAGTGCGGCCGATCTGCTGGCTGTATCGGGAAAGGTGTTTGTTCAGAAAAGCCAACAGGGGGGGGGAAGCCCGATGATTCGTGGGTTTTCTTCCAACAGATTGTTGTATACTGTGGATGGGGTAAGGATGAACACGGCCATCTTCCGTAGTGGTAACCTCCATAACGTCATTTCTCTGGACCCCTTTGCCATTGAAAACACCGAAGTGTACTTTGGCCCGGGATCAGTGATCTACGGCAGCGATGCCATCGGTGGCGTGATGAGTTTCCAGACATTGACACCCACCTTTTCGCGAGACTCCACACCGGTTGTCTCAGGACGTGGAGTTGGTCGTTACGCCTCTGCCAACAATGAAATAACAGCTCACTACGATGTGAACGTGGGGTGGAAACGGTTTGCCATGGTCACCAGCATCACCACCAGTGATTTCTCAGACCTGCGTATGGGTCGGCATGGGCCTGATGAATACCTCCGTACATTCTTTGTGCAACGTATTGACTCGGTCGATGTGATGACTGAAAACAGTGATCCATTGGTGCAGACACCATCCGGGTATAGTCAGATGAATATTATGCAGAAACTCAGGTTTATGCCCACAAATGCCTGGGATATTCAGTACGGATTTCACTTTTCGGAGACCTCTCATTTCTCTCGTTACGACAGGCATTTGGCAGTGCGTGACAATCAACCACGGTTTGCAGAGTGGTCGTATGGCCCCCAAAAATGGTTGATGCACAATCTCTCTGTTTACCACACCTCTGATGGTGCTGCTTTTGACCAGATGAATATACGTCTGGCCTGGCAGGAGTTTGAAGAGAGTAGGATCACCAGACGCTTTAATGATCTGAATCGAACCATAAGAACAGAAAACGTAACGGCCCTTTCGGCCAATATGGATTTTATACGGTCTGTTGGCTCGTCTGGCAGAATATATTATGGTGTGGAAGCCATTCACAACGACGTCTCCTCTATGGGAATAATGCAGGATATTGTAACGGTTGAGAATATTCCGGCTGCTCCGCGGTATCCTATGGCGTCATGGAGTTCGGCGGCCATCTATGTGACCGGGCAGTGGCGTTTTTCTGATCAACTGCTGGTGCAGGGTGGTATCCGGCAAAGCCACTTCTCTATGGACGCTCGTTTTGATACTACCTTTCATCCCCTTCCGTTTACCAATGCCTCTGTGCAAAACGGCTCACTGACCGGTAGCGCTGGCCTGGTTTACCGCCCAACCCACAACTGGGTCATTAGTGCCAACCTCGCCACAGGGTTCAGAGCGCCCAATGTGGATGATATGGGAAAACTCTTTGACCCGGTGCCCGGTGTCGTGGTGGTGCCTAACCCAAACCTCCTGGCAGAATATGTGTATAGCGCCGACCTGGAGCTGGCAAGGGTTTTTGGCCAGTTTTTAAAACTCGATTTGTCAATCTATTATACCCTCCTCGACAATGTGCTGGTACGAAGAGACTACACCTTTAATGGCCTTGATAGCATGATGTACGACGGCGAAATGAGCCGGGTACAGGCTATCCAAAACGGAGCGGTTGCCCGTGTCGGAGGTGTGCAGGCAGGTATGGAGCTTAAGCTGCCGGCCGGATTTCGGTTTATTGCTGACATTAATTACCAGAAAGGGGTGGAAGAGCTCGATGATGGCACCACCAGCCCTTCCAGACATGCACCACCGTGGTTTGGAAACGGCAGGTTGATGTGGAGCAACAGCGTGTTAAAGCTGGAGTTCTACTCCATGTTCTCCGGAGCCAAATCTTTTGAACAGCTCCCCTTTGAAGAGCGTGATAAAACCGATCTCTACGCCATCGACAACAACGGAAACCCTTGGTCGCCCGGATGGTACACCCTTAACTTCAATGCTTCGCAAAAAATAACCGATCACTTCACCCTGAGCGCAGGCATCCTCAATATAACAGACCAACGATACCGTACCTACAGCTCCGGTATCACAGCACCTGGACGAAGCTTCATCATCTCATTT
Organism: Lentimicrobiaceae bacterium; assembly: GCA_007119395.1. Taxonomy (GTDB): domain Bacteria; phylum Bacteroidota; class Bacteroidia; order Bacteroidales; family SKPS01; genus SKPS01. The sequence goes on along the minus strand of SKPS01000163.1, from coordinate 407 downwards.
ACCGCATCCATGTGATCTCCTGACGGGTTGACTCCTTTGTGAATTTTTTTTTTTGATGTTTGATGAACCTGGTGTGTGCAAGATGAAGAATTTATGATAGTTTTGCAATAATATTTATACCACATAAAAGTAAAAACCGTCATGCAAAAGAAAAAAGTTCTGTTGGTCGTTGTTGTTTCCCTGGTTCTTCTCCTGCAGGGCACCGTGCAGGCCCAAAGATATGGTGTAATGGGAGGTCTGTTTGATGCCAGGTCATATAGGGTAGCATTCGGAATCCCTTTTATCACGCCTATGTTTGGCAACGATGAGTACATGACACTGGGCACTACACACCTTACGCCCACATTTCATCTTCATATTGAGAACGAGAGCACGATTGATTTTGATATTGCCTCCCTTCACTTTAT
>SKPS01000368.1 GCA_007119395.1 Lentimicrobiaceae bacterium | reverse complement strand
GGAATCCTCTTCCTGCAGCTCCAGCCAGTAGATCACCTGCTCAAGCAGCATCTCTGCCCTGGAGCTGTACTGTTTCAGGCTGAAATAGACAGCCATGGAAATCACCAGCAGCCACACCAGGCACTCATTCGAAATGGCTTCTGACATGATGCGCTCACCTATTGTAAGGTACAGAAAGCCCACAACCGGCCCAAGCACCAGGCTCAATGCGGCACTTGCAAGTCCATTGCTGGTAAGCTTTAGCTGAAACACTACCTTACGTTCCACATCATCATCGGTCACAAGTCCATCGAGCCTGACCATGTCTTCGTCGCCACCCGATTTCATGCCGGTGATGCGGAGCTTGTCACCTTCCCATTCACATACACACAACGGCGATGATCCCTGCGGCTTGCGCCTGCCAAACCATCGCCTCCTCTCAGACAAAGGGTGCGTCTGTAACGAGAGCAATCGTGTCTTGCGTTGCAGCTCACGAAGGGGTGCTTTGGTGGTGAATTCGTATCGTTGCCAGGGCAATAGCATATCAGTATTGAAAAATAATTGAACAATTGTTTTTAAGGAGCACCAAAATTACTAATTTCGCACCACAACCGGGTATTATTATTGCGCTTGCAACATGATACCACCACGAAAAACAGGTTTAGCATGCTGAGGGTATTTACAGACAAGTGGCTGGAGAAGTTTCTGCGGTGGAGGCTGAACAGGATTCCTGACAAGCAGTTTATGGGGATGATGGCTGTTGGCGCGGGACTGGTAGCCGGTTTGGCGGCTGTGGTACTTAAAAACACGGTGCATTTTATCCGGATGGGTATTGTTGAAGGGGTTGTTATGGCGCATCAGCCCTACCTCTTTTTCTTGTTCCCGTTATTGGGCATTACGCTCACCATTCTATTTATAAGGTATGTGGTTCGGCAGAAGGTGAAACATGGTGTTCCGAACATATTATACTCCATAGCACAGACGGAGGGGAAGATTGACCGTCACAACATGTACTCATCGGTAGTGACTTCTGCTTTGACCGTTGGCTTTGGTGGCTCAGCCGGTCTTGAGGGGCCCACGGTGGCCACCGGAGCGGCTTACGGATCCAACCTGGGGCGGCTCTTCAGGCTCAACCACCGGCAGGTGAGCCTGCTGATAGCGTGTGGCTGCGCCGGGGCCATCGCCTCCATCTTTAAATCACCCATTGCCGCCATCGTGTTTGCCGTGGAAGTGATCATGATTGACCTCACCATGGCCTCCATTATCCCACTGTTGCTCGCTTCAGTCGCCGGAGCACTCACATCACACCTGCTGCTGGGCGACGGATACCTCTACTCTTTTCAGCTTACAGAAGGATTCCTGATGCAAGACCTCCCCTACTACCTGCTGCTCGGTATCGCCGCCGGACTGCTCTCTACCTACTTCAGCCGCGTGTATATGTCGACCGGTGCCGTCTTTAAAAGGATTCAGGGGCCATGGAAGAAATTGATGGTTGGCGGGCTGCTCCTGGGTGGATTGATCTACCTGCTACCTGCCTTCTACGGAGAGGGTTATGAGGTAGTGAACAGCTGTTTAAGGGGAGACTTCTCCTATATTCAGGATAGCCCATTGTTCAGTGAACACCACGACACTGTTCTGGTCTCCATCATCCTTCTCTCGGCCATTGTGCTGCTGAAAGTGTTTGCTACGGCATTCACCTTCGGAGCCGGAGGTGTTGGAGGAGTGTTTGCTCCAGCTTTCTTTATAGGAGCCAATCTCGGAATTCTCTTCTCCAGAATAGCAGAACAACTTAATATACACCTCAACGCCAGCAACTTTGCTCTGGTGGGTATGGCCGGCATGATGGCAGGTGTACTCCACGCACCCCTTACCGCTATCTTTATGATCGCAGAGCTCACCGGGGGTTACGAACTCTTCCTTCCGCTTATGCTCGTGAGCACCATCGCCTATATCACCACCAAATACTCTGTGCCTCACAGCATTTACACAGAACAACTGGCAGAAAGAGGTGAACTGCTGACTCATGATACCGACCAAAACACCATGAAACGACTGAAAGTGGCAGAGCTCGTTGAAACCAACTTCAACATCGTGTCGCCCGATCAATCGCTCGGTGAGCTGGTGAAAGTGATCTCCAGGTCAGAAAGAAACGTGTTTCCGGTGGTTGACAAGCAGGGGTATTTCAAAGGCATCGTCTTTATGAACGACATTCGCGAGATCATCTTCCAGCCCGAAAAATACGATTCAGTCTATGTAAAAGACCTCATGTACTACCCCAAGGCCACGGTCTCTACCTCAGATTCGATGGAGTCGGTTGCAAGGCTGTTTCAGGAGACGGGTAACTACAACCTGCCTGTGCTGGAGGATGGGAAATACCGGGGGTTTGTATCACGTGCGAATGTGTTTTCCACTTACCGGAAACTATTGAAGGAGTTCTCGGAATAAGCGCATTGCCGAGATCCGGCAGGGGGGTAACAGGTGTATTGAAATAGAAAAAAGGTCTTCATCCAAAGAACAGAACAAAGAGTAAATTATGACGAAAAAGATCAGGAGAGAGAGAGCAACACGGTATGATTACGTGATCAAAAGCATCCACGACGAAGAGGTTGATGCGTTGGGTTACTTGTACAACGAGAAAACGTATGACGAATCAGGGCGACTTACCCGTGAGATCAGTTACGATGCATCAGGGGAGGTACAGGAGCACCTCACCTACCGTTATGACGATCAGGGCAGGCGTGTTGAGATGCGTAGTTTTTATGGTGATGATCAGGATTCATTGATCGAGGGGATCTCTTACACTTATGATGATAGCGACCAACCTGTATCGGCTGTTAAGCAATATGCCGATGGTTCTGAGGATCAGATTTTATACAAATACAACGATGCGAAGAAGCTGGTAGAGAAGAGGGTGTTGAATGATGAGGGGGAGCAGGAGGAGTTGGAGCAGTGGCGATACGAAAAAGGGCTTGAGGTGTGGTATGAGCGGAGGGATTTTGAAGAGCCGGTTTTTCGCGAAGAGCAGGAGTATGATAACCAGGGGCGTTTGTCAGTGGTAACATTGTGGGAGGCCGAAACGGAACGCACGGTGTTTCATAAGCTGTTTTATAATGATGAAGGGTTACGGAACCGTATCGAGAAGTACGATGATCAAGGAAAGCTGGTTTCTGTGATTGAGATACCGGCGTTTGCAAAAGGTGAACCGCTTGAGATGACCGAGAACGTTGGGGGGCGTGTTAGCACCAACAAATACGATTACGATGAGTCGGGTAACCTGACGCGTCACATCGAGCTCAATCCGGCCGGAGAGGTGGTAACCGAGGTGGTGAAAACCTATGATGAATCGGGGCGTCTGCTCAGTACGGAGGTGACCAATGACCGGCAGGGGATGGGAATGAACCAGCGGTACAGAATTGAGTATGAATACGAATGAGGAGTGATTTAAGGTGATATAAGAATTTCCATAAGGTGTTTTATATCAGTTTCTTATGTGATTTTTGCGGAATCAGAGGAGTAGAAGCTTCACTTTTCATTTTGTCGGTTACCATCTTTTTCCCATCTTTGAAACCGAAAGTTTCAGGGCGTTTTCCCTGTTTGGTTTAACCTTTGGCCCCACTGCAGATTTCAGGCGGGCGTTTGTTTGCTTTATTGAATACTAAGCAGATAAGCCCTGTGTAGGGTTTGCCGGTGGGTATAAAAAGTATGATATATGAAATCATTTGATCAGATTACACCACCCGTATCTCAAGCGACTGTTGAGGGGATACGGAAGCGTAACAACATTGGAGACATTGGCACGGCATCGATTCGTGAGATTAAGAAATTGGTGGATGAGATAGAATCCGAAGCGGGGATTCGGTTTATTCGCATGGAGATGGGCATTCCGGGGATTCCGGCTGCCGAGATTGGTGTGAAGGCTGAGATTGCTGCCCTGGAGAGGGGTGTTGCAGCTATCTATCCTGACATTCACGGTATAGCACCTCTGAAAACTGAAATATCACGCTTTGTGAAGAATTTCATGAACATTGACGTGAGCCCGGTAGGGTGTCTGCCCACAGTGGGTTCGATGCAGGGTGCTTTTGCCTCTTTTTTGACAGTCAACCGTTTGTATGAAAACAAAGGTACCACCCTGTTTATCGATCCGGGGTTCCCGGTACACAAGCAGCAACTCAAAGTACTGAACCAGCCTTTTGAGTCGTTCGATGTGTACAACTACCGAGGAGAGAAGTTACGCAGCAAACTGGAGTCGATTTTATCGAAAGGGCATATCTCATCCATCCTCTACTCTAACCCCAACAATCCGTCGTGGATCTGTTTTACCGATGAGGAACTCTCCATTATTGGTGAGATGGCCAACAAGTACAAGATTGTGGTGTTGGAAGACCTGGCATACTTTGCCATGGATTTCCGGAAAGATCTTTCCAAGCCTGGCACACCGCCGTTTCAGGCGAGTGTGGCCAATTACACCGACAACTGGGTGCTCTTTATCAGCAGCTCCAAAGCATTCAGTTATGCCGGGCAGCGGATTGGTATGCTGGTGATCTCTGACAACCTCTTCAACACTTCATTCCCATATCTGAAGAACTTTTACAGCAGTGAATCGTTTGGTCATGCCATGATCTTCGGCACCCTCTACGCCCTCAGCTCCGGAACATCTCATTCGGCACAATATGCGCTGGCTGCCATCCTGAAAGAGGTGAATGACGGCAATTTCGACTTTGTGGAGGTGGTAAAGGAGTATGGCAAAAAGGCCCAGATCATGAAAAAGCTTTTCACTGACAATGGCTTTTACATGGTGTACGACAAGGATGTTGACCAGCCGATTGCTGATGGGTTTTATTTCACCATTGCCTATCCCGGCATGGATGGTCAGGAGCTGATCAGGCGTTTGGTTCATTACGGTATCAGTGCCATTTCGCTGGCTATCACCGGAAGTGAACGGACTGAAGGGTTGCGGGCTTGCGTTTCATTGGTGAAGCGTGATCAATTCCCCGATCTGGAAGAGCGACTGAAGAAATTCCACAGAGACCATCAATAGACCCACTTCAGGGTCTGACGAGGTCAGGTATTTTGACAACAACAACCAGAAATAACACTTTGTATGCTAAAAAGAGTATGGCACGCAGCGGCCATGGTTTTGTTAACGTGCTGTATGGTGGCACCCGTTTCTGCCACAAAGGCACAACAGCAGGGGTCAGAGGAAGAGAAGAGGTATGGGATCTCCTTTTCGGGTTTTGTAAAGAGTGATTTTTTTGTTGATACCCGCCACACTTTCTCTCCCCGCGAGGGGCACTTTATGTTGTGGCCTTTGCCACCCAAGCTTGATGTGAACGGGGTAGATCTTCACGATGCCACGAGCTTCAATTTCCTGCCCATTCAGTCGCAGCTCTCTGGTCGGATCACCGGCCCGGATGCTTTTGGTGCGCGTACCTCAGGACTGATTGAGGCCGATTTCTTCGGCACCACCAATGCCACCACCAACCTGTTGCGGATGCGGCATGCATTTATCAGGTTGAACTGGAGCAGGGCTGAGCTGCTGACGGGTCAGTTCTGGCACCCTCTGTTTAACACCGATTGCTTTCCCAACACCATTTCGTTCAACCACGGAGCCCCCATCAATCCGTTTTCCAGGGCTCCTATGGCACGGTTTGGCTTCACGGCTGGGATGGCGACCGCCAGGGTGGCAGCAGTATCACAACGCGATTTCGTCTCCTTCGGCCCTGCAGGCGGCTCTTCCGATTACCTCAGAAACGCCACCATGCCTGAATTGTATGGTGAACTATTCTTTACCATCCCATTAGACGAAAACAAAAGCCGCACCCTGAGAACCGGTGTGCTGATGGGATCTCATACACTGGTGCCACGACAGGAGTCAACGGTCAACGGAAAAACTTATCAGGTCAACGAGGAAGTGCAGAGTATCTCTGCCAGGGCTTTTGCCACGCTCACCACACCCCCCATCACCTTGAAAGTGACCGGTATTTATGGAGAGAATCTGTCAAATGTGCTCGGAATCACAGGTTTCGCTGTTGTTGACGTGGTTGACACCATCACCGGATTGCAGCAATATGCACCCACTGCAAGCCACATTTTGTGGGCTGAATTGCACACCAACGGAACCCGTTGGCAGGCAGGTGTCTTCGCTGGCATCAACCGGAATCGCGGCACCACAAAGCCGATGCAAAACCCCGATGCCCCAGTGTACGGACTCACCAATCAGATCACTCAGGTCCTGCGTGTGGCGCCAAGGGTGATATTTATATCAGGCGCTACGAGGTTTGCGCTGGAAGTGGAACACACCATCACCCGCTTTGCTGCTGAAGGATCAAACCGAGATGCGCACGGACTGCCAGATCAGACAAACAATGTTGCCAATACACGAATCCTGTTGGCTGCTTATTATGTCTTTTGATAATCAATATGATACAATTTATAATCGGTTTAAATTAGGGAAGTGCCACCGTATGACATCCTAAGCAGCATGAAAAATTCAAACAATTTTTCTAATTTCGCCCGATCAACAGATATGTAAAACAATAAAACAATACAGATGGCAAAAGTAAAAGGGGCAATCGTAGTTGACATCGAGAAATGCAAGGGTTGTTCGGTATGTGTACCGGCCTGCCCGAAGACGGTGGTTCAGCTTGCCAGAGAGGTAAATGGCAAAGGATACCATTATGCCTACATGGAGCATCCGGACGACTGCATTGGTTGTGCAAATTGTGCAATTGTATGTCCGGACGGAGTTATCACGGTTTACAAGGTAAAGTTGTAGGCCCAAATCAATCATTAAAAAAAAGCAACAGATAATGGCAAAGGAATTACGGTTAATGAAGGGCAACGAGGCGATAGCTGAGGCGGCCATTCGTGCCGGTGTAGACGGCTATTTCGGATATCCGATCACACCACAGTCAGAGGTACTGGAGTACCTGATGGGTCAAAAGCCTTACGACACGACGGGCATGGTGGTATTGCAGGCAGAGAGTGAAGTTGCCGCAATGAACATGTTATATGGTGGTGCAGGATGTGGAAGGAAGGTAATGACCTCTTCTTCGAGCCCGGGCATCAGTTTAAAGCAGGAGGGTTTATCGTACATGGCCGGGGCTGAGTTGCCCTGTCTGGTATTGAATGTAGTGCGTGGTGGCCCCGGTTTGGGCACCATTCAGCCTTCACAGTCTGACTACTATCAATCGGTGAAAGGGGGTGGCCATGGCGACTACCGTTTGTTTGTACTGGCACCTGCTTCCGTTCAGGAGATGGCTGATTTTGTAGAGCTTGGCTTTGAAATGGCTTATAAGTACAGAACCCCTGCCCTCATTCTGGCGGATGGCCTTATTGGGCAGATGATGGAGAAAGTGTGGTTGAATGAGCAGAAGCCCAGGTGGACGCACGAAGAGGTGGTAAAGATGTTTCCGTGGGCAACCACCGGCAAAACACCTGATCGTCCGCGCAATGTGATCACCTCTCTGAACCTCGCCTCTGAAGTTCAGGAGAACCATGTGATGAAGCTTAAGGCGAAATATGAGACGATGAAGCAGGATGTGATGTTTGAAGAGATTGGGTGTGAAGATGCTGATTACATCATTGCGGCCTACGGTTCGAGCGCACGTATTTGTCAGAAAGCCTACGATCTGGCCAGGGCCGAGGGGCTGAAGGTTGGATTGTTCCGGCTGATTACACTCTATCCTTTCCCAGAAGATCAGTTAAAGGCCTATGCTGAACGGGTCAAAGGGATCTTGTCGGTAGAGATGAGCCTTGGACAATTGGTTGACGACATCAGGCTGGCGGTAGGATGCCGGACCAAGGTGGAGCACTTCGGTCGTGTGGGTGGAATCATCCATTCGCCTGAAGAGGTGGTCAACGCACTGAAAACACAAATTATTGGAGGATAATTATATGGACATCAACGATATCATCAAAGAAGAGAACCTGGTTTACAAGAAAACAGCTTTGCTCAACGAGAAACCTCTTTCGTACTGTCCGGGATGTGGTCATGGCACCTTTCACCGGTTGATTATGGAAGTTGTTGAGGAGTTGGGTATCCAGGACAAGACCATTGGCATAGCACCTGTAGGGTGTTCTGTACTGGCATATGAGTTTATGGAGATTGACATGCAGCAGGCGGCTCACGGCCGTGCTCCCGCACTGGCTACAGCCATCAAGCGGATGCACCCTGAGCACTACGTATTCACCTACCAGGGTGATGGTGACCTGGCGGCCATTGGCACGGCAGAAACCATCCATGCGTGTAACCGTGGTGAAGACATCATCATCTTTTTCGTTAACAACGGTATCTATGGTATGACCGGAGGACAAATGGCGCCCACCACACTGGAGGGGATGCCCACTTCAACCTCTCCCTATGGCCGTGACCTGAAAGTGATGGGTAACCCGATGAAGATTACAGAGCTGGTATCTCACCTGCCGGGTGTGCACTACGTGACCCGCCAGGCAGTACATACACCAAGGGGCGTACGGAGAACGAAAAAAGCGGTTCAGCAGGCATTCCAGGTGCAGAAAGAGAAAAAAGGGGTTGCATGGGTGGAAGTGGTCTCCAACTGCAACTCCGGATGGAAGCTTCCTCCTGTAAAAGCCAATGAATGGATGGAAGAGAACATGTTCCCACACTATCCGTTGGGAGACATCAAGCTGAACGGTGAGATGGTGAAGTAAAGCAAGAACAATCAAAAAGAAACAGTTATGACAGAAGAAATCATCATAGCAGGCTTTGGAGGCCAGGGTGTACTCTCCATGGGGAAGATACTGGCTTATTCAGGCATTATGCAAGATCAGGAAGTAAGCTGGATGCCATCATACGGCCCTGAAATGCGCGGAGGTACCGCCAATGTTACAGTCATCATCTCCGATGAACGCATCTCATCACCGATTCTGACACAATATGACACCGCCATTTTGTTAAACCAGCAGTCGGTTGACAAGTTTGAAAAAATGGTGAAGCCGGGTGGCACCTTGCTGTACGATCCGAATGGTATCACAAAACACCCAACCCGCACTGACCTCACCATCTATCAGATTGAAGGGGCAGCCGAAGCCAGTAAACTGGGCAACACCAAAACATTCAACATGATTGTACTGGGAGCCTTCCTGAAGGTGAAGCCCATTGTGCAACTGGAGAATGTTGAAAAAGGGCTGTCGAAATCGTTGCCTGTACGTCACCACAAGCTGATTCCCATGAACATCGAAGGGATCAAAGTGGGGATGAAAGAGGTTCGCCCTTACAGTGTTGGATAATGAAGTTTCCCCAAGGGGAGATGTATACACTGCTTGAGCGTTTGGCCGATTATTACAACCGGCCCGACTTCATAGCGAATGATCCGATACAGATACCTCACAGGTATCAGAAGAAGTCCGACATTGAGGTGTCGGGCTTTTTTGCTGCCCTGATCTCATGGGGAGGGCGAAAAGCAATTATTGAGGCGGCATCACGGTTGATGGAGCTGATGGATGATGCCCCATCTGAGTTTATCATGGGTCATCAGCCACATGATCTGAAGCGGTTTGAGCGTTTTGTTTACCGCACCTTGCAACCAGACGACACCCTGTTTCTGATCACCGCTTTGCAGCGGGCTTTGCAAAAGCATGGGTCTATGGAGCAGCTCTTTATGAGCGGATGGCATCCAACGGATACCGATCTATATGGTGCCATCACTGCTGTTAGGAAAGAGCTCCTCTCCTCCCCTCACCTGCCCCGAAGCAGAAAACACCTTGCCAACCCGGAAGCGGGATCGGCTGCCAAGCGGCTGCACCTATACCTCAGGTGGATGGTGCGCTCAGATAACAACGGTGTCGATTTCGGGTTATGGAAGAACATTCGCCCCAACCAACTGGTGTGCCCGCTTGATATCCATACCGGCAATGCGGCCAGAGATTTGGGATTGCTCACCCGCAAAGCCAACGACCGCGTGGCAGCGCTGGAGCTGACCAACAGACTCAAACAATTCGACCCCAACGATCCGGTAAAGTATGATTTTGCCTTGTTCGGCTATGGGAAACAATTAGCCTGAATAATTCAGAAGGTATTGTTTAGCCTAACTTCCGATACCGCCAAATATCGGAATACTACCACCCTGCTTGCGGGTAAGTCTAGTTATCGCCTGCGGCTATATTCACCGAGGATTATACCGGTTTATGCAGATTTTTTGATTTTAATGTTATGATGAGTAACTATCCGCATCTCGTATACTGTCAAGGATGGTGATTATCTTCATTTTCATATCAGGAATGTCATGAATTAAAATATCCCATACCAAACCAGAATCAATACCAAAGTATTGGTGTACAAAAACATTCCTCATGCCAACGACTTGTGACCATTCAATTTCAGGAGATTCTGATTTGATCTGTTCTGTAAGATGATTAGCAGCTTCACCAATGATTTCCAATTGTTTGATGCAAGCAAATCTGAACATGGAATTCGTTAAAAAATCTGTATAATCTTTGTCTTTCAGATACGATTCCAATTCCTGAATGGCTTCGTAAATATGCAGAAGTCTTGCCTTGTCGCCCTGTTTACCGCGCATAAATCAATTGCTTTTCTTTGTCGATTATTGGCTTGATGTGCATGGAGAGCCCTTTCTCAGATACCAGGTCAACGGTATTGTTAAGGAGTTTCTCAAGATCCATTTTCATCTGAAAATACTCCAGACCAATTCTTTGAGAATAGTCAAGTTCGACCAGTATATCAATATCACTATCAGCATCTGCTTCATCCCGTAAATAGGATCCAAAAAGATATGCCTTCAATACCGGCTTTGTAGTGAAGTAATTTTTAATGATATCTGTTTGTTCAGCATTCAGCTTCATAGAGCAAATATACGACAATTTCAAGAATTTTCTTCCTCTTCTGCCTGATTATGTATACTTATGACCAACTTGGCTCATTTCCGTACCAGTTTCCTTACCATGGCTGTGTTGCCTGCATCAATTCTGACATAATAGAGCCCTTTGGCAAGAGGCCCCACTGACAGTTCCACGAGGTGGGCGT
>SKPS01000070.1 GCA_007119395.1 Lentimicrobiaceae bacterium | reverse complement strand
GTTACACTCTGCAGGGTGGTAGCACTTCCAAGGCAGATGGTGTCGTTGTTACCGGCATCGGTCACAGGATTGCTCACCACCACAGTAATCTGATCGGTGGTGATACATCCCAGGGAGTCAGTTACCGTTACATGGTATGTCTCTGTAGAGGTGGGGGAGACGGAGGTAGCCGCTGTGTTGGCGGCATTGCTCCACAGATAGCCAAAGGGTGCATATCCACCAGTGACGGCAGCAAAGAGTGTAGAGGAGCCTCCATAGCAAAGGGTGTCATCCATGCCGGCATCCACTACCGGAGTGCTCACATAAAGGGGTACCTCATCACTCCACACATGACACAGATTAACCAGGTGGGCCCTGAATTGATTCTGGTGCATGGAGCCATCTACGTTGCTCACGGTAAGGGTACCGGTGTTCACGCCCTGATAGGGGAAACCCTCTGTCAAAGGCAACCACCCCGTGCCGGTGTTGATCTCCCACTGAACGGACAGGTAGTCTGAAGCTGTAAGCGAGAAAACAGCGTTGGTGCCACTACATGCGTAAAGAGGCTCAGGCTGCACCGAAATCTGTGGTGAAAGCCCCGGCTGCATATACCCGTTGATGAGTGTAAAAGGCACAGGATTGTAGTTGTTGTCTGCCAATTCAGTCACAGGATCAAACGAAAAGGTCTGCGTACCCCCATGATAGATCAGTACCAGATCAAACAACTTTCCTGTACCAATGTCTGCGCCAACAGGACCAAAGGCAAACCATCCGATACGAATCTCATCTTTGGGACTACTGATCGCATTGGCCATGATCCCTGCGAGTTGACTGTGTACATTCGTGATGCCATCAAAGGTGGATACAGTAGCATCATAATCAATTGCCAGTGAGATGGCTGAGATGCCAATAAAGCCAGTGGTGGTTACAGGTACCAATATGGTGTCACCTGCACAGGCACTCACCGAATCGATCTGAAGGGTTTGGCCTGAAACCATGATGGATAAAAGAATGGCAATACTTGTAAGGGTGATGTGCCGGATGAGCTTTTTCATATACAATATGTGTTTATTTTTTTATGTCAAAATCAATGTTGAATCCGATAGGTTGTGTTTGATAAGTCTGGATGCTCTTTGTTGATTTGTATGTTTTATTGTTTGATGATACGATATGATTTGGTTTGATATGTGCCCTGCTTGTCAGTATAGAGAAGCACCCCAATATATTGTCCGGGTGGCGTATTGGGGGGTGCAATGGTCACCTTGCGTGAACCTTGTGTAGTGTTCGTGATGTTCTGTTGATACACCATTTTTCCATTGATTGAATAGAGGGCAAAGGTATGGTATTTGGCCAAACCATGGATGATGGGTAGTTGAAAGGTGTGAGAATAGGGGTTTGGGTGTGGCTGTTCCTTGTTTTCTAATGACTTGTGATTCATCACAAATGACAGGGTATCTTGTATCAGTACACCATAATGTGTGTAAGTGCTGCAGTTTCCCTTTACCAACAGGCATCTGAAGGCGAGGTCGAAGAGTTGAACGGGTGTGTTGTTGATGGTCAGCAACCCTTGGTTAACTCCGGCAAACGTGTCGTTGTTATGCAGGTTAGTCCAATCTGTCAGGTTGTTTGATGACTGCCACTGGAACGACACATCGGCAATGGGAGTTGTGACTGAGAACGTGGCATCAACGCCTGGTTTTACGAAAGCATCCGTGGGATGCAGTGTGATGGGTATGTAGTAGGGGGTGATGTGTTCTGTTGCGAACTGTGTGCTGAGCGGAGACCCCAGGGGGTCGGTAACCTCGCTGTTAGCGTGAAAGACCGGCAGGGCAGAGTCAGCCAGCAGCACAAAGCGTATGGTGGCAATAATGCCTGTGTCGATATCTACCGACATCATGGTGGTGGTGAACCAACTGATGCCCACCGTAGCGGATGGGCTGGCAAACTGGTTCACGAGCATGCCGGGCAGCAGAGGGTGCAGCGCAATGGTGGTGTCATAGGAGAGCTCTTGCGGGTCGTATTCCAGAAACAGGGTCATCGATCCCACATCAAAAAAATGGTGCGTATGTAGATGCACACTCACGGTATCACCTGTGCACCCCGTGAGTGGCTCAGTGAATATCTGTATGGCCTGCGACCATCCAATGCCGTACACAGGCAGCAAAAAGCAAAGCAGAAGTGGCACTCTGTGCAACATGAGAAATGTTATGTTATACGCTCCTTTGTGTTTCGTTTTCTTGTTGATGAATCTACTCTCCTCTGGTCACGATCATCCTGCCTGAAGCGGTGTGTACCTCCCCTTTACCTGTCACAATTAATTGGTACTGATATACGCCGGCAGCCATCTCAAGGGTAGATACTTTGTGGTGATACTCTCCGGCTGCATGCTCTCCCAGGTTGGTGACAGAGACGAGTTCACCCAGCGCGTTGAAGAGTTGCAGCTGCACTGAGCTCTTCTCTGAAAGTTGGTAATGGAACACCGTAAATGCATTGGATGGGTTGGGGTAGTTGCTGATGAGCACGAACCGGTCAGGTGTTGCCTGGCGGAACAGTATTTCAGGCATTTTAAGGGTGGTTCCATACATCACCTCCGCGCGGATATCCGCTATTTCTGATGGTTCAACCAGTGCAGGTCGTACAGTCTGCTCCGGCATGACACTCCCCAGCCGCCGCATGTGTATGCCAAGCAGCATCTCGTCGGCATCAAAGGGAGCCCCTTCCAGGGCAGCCCATCCAATTCTCAGCTCACCACCAAGGTCATGATATAGCAACCCTTCACCCTTAAAACTGACCCCGGTCACCTCCACTTGGTCATCAGGGTACAACAAGGTGACTGACAATGCTCCGGGGTGTGCCGGTGTGGTAATATACAGCGGATACACAAACTCCTCCTCATAAACCTCCAGCACTCCCTCATATTCAGGGTTGATGCTTCGGAACATTCTGAATCCGGAGGTTTGATATGAACGGTTTACATCGCCGATGCAAATGCCACGCACCGAGTGGTCGAGCAGGCTGTCGCCTATAAGCAGTATGGTGTCGGGCATGAAATACCAGTCGCCCGCAAGGAAGGAATTGTCAAGCCCCAGGCTTCTGCGGAGTGTCAGCAGCGCATCTGCCGAGGTGATGGTTCCGCTTCCATTGACATCGGCTGCCACCTGTTGTACCGGGTCGAGTTGCAACATATTGACCGATGCACGTTGAATCATCAACGCGTCGGTGGCGTTCACACCACCCCAGGGAAAGTCTGTGTCGGCATCTACAATATAGCGCCCGGCCCGCAAGCCGCCAAACTGGTAGTGGCTGCCATAGCCGGTGTACGCTGTATCCATCGGGTTGCCCTCTCTGTCGTAGAGGAGTGCGCGTGAATGGCCGATGGGCGTGGCGTTGAAGTTGTCGTAAGTCACTGTGCCGGCAATGGCGTAGCGCAGGTTGTCGATGATGGTCACCTCAGCATCAGGTTTCAATTTGGGTGCCTCCATGTTGCCAACAAAGTCTTCTGCAATACTGTAAAAGCGATAGTTGCCTGATGAGGAGGTAAAGTAAGCAAGGGTATCTGAACTGTATTCCTGATATAAGGTAAACGGGCCGTTGTTTTTGCTTACGTAAAGATGGAAGCTCTTGATGCCTGTGCCACCCGGGTCGTCCTGACCGCTGAACATAATGGGGATGGTGGTTGTATCGGCATAGGTGGTAAAGTTATCCACCACATGGCTTGTTGGGGCTACTGCGTCAATGGTATTGAGCCAGGTGTTGGTGATGATGGGTTCGTTGATGTCGAATACGATGCTGGCTGTGGCGGTGATGGTGTCACCGGTGACCACGGTGTTGCGCGGCATGATGGTGTAGTCAACAAATCCTTCACCCAGTCTCCGTATGCTGTCGTTTACAGGCAGATACCCTAAGGTGGCATCGGTTGGTTCGGTACCGGTTATCGGGTCTATAGACTCAAAGATCCAAAAGAGGCGGTGGTTGATGATGTCAATGCCGGCCATCACATCCACATACACACCCAGGGAGTCTCTCACATCCAGCCGTTTTGTGTAAAAGGTGGTGTTTTCAGGCACCTTGAAGGAGAAGTCGCCAAATCCAAAATCACCCAAACGGAAAGAGTAGATGTTAAGATTGGGGTGCACCTCCTGGTGGATGATCACCACCTGTGCGGCAGCTGTAGCGAAGTCGGGGTCGTTTTCGTACCGGATTCTGAAAGGCATCACTTCGTCTTTTTTAATCCAGTGGAGGGTATCATACCCTTCCGGCCCGGTGATGTCATTGGGGTCATGGGCACATAGTACATCGATGATTCCCAGGTTCACGGTGGCATTTTGGGCGCATCCCCTGTTGTCGATCACGGTAGCGGTTTGTGTCCCCGGGCTTCCTACCGTGAGGGTTCCACCTGCCCAGTTGTATTGATAAGGTGGCTCACCACCACTGGGCAATGCAGTCAAGGTGACTTGCGACGGGTTTTGGTTGCCGCAGTTCCTGAGCATTACGCCTGAGGTTTTAATCGATACCTCCATCGGAAGGGGCTCAGAGATCGTCACTGTTGCATACACCTTGCACTGATTGGCGTCGGTCACTTCAACCATATAGGTGCCTCCTGAGAGCCCAATACCCGTTGCCCCGGTGCCTCCGGAAGGTGTCCATAGGTAAGTGTAGGGTGGAGTGCCGCCTGTAACCGTGGCCGTAGCAGTACCATCACGCGCCCCAAAGCATGTAACATCGGTTTTGTCGCTGATGACCACTTGGGCTGAAACAGTGGCTGCACCCCAAATCATCAGTAACAGAATCAACCAGCATCTGCCGAATAATTGCCTTTTCATTGAATTCTTCATGGCTTGTCGTTGTTTATGATCTCTTTGTTGTTGTTCTTGATCGGTATCGACACCCGTGCAATTTGCCCGGTGGTGCCCTCTTTGGTAATGGCTGCAATTCCCAGGTTTACTTCATCCCGTTCTGCAACCGGTAGTGTGTATATATACTCTGTGGCCCTGATCACCGGCACGGTGTTGATCCTTTGAAGCCGTCCCGGTGTGTTGTAATCAGCAAACAGTGCATAGCCAGTCACCGACTCCTCTTTCCCAAAGGGTGGTTCCCAGCAAAGCTGTACCGCCATCCCACTGCTCGATTCGAGCAGCTCAAACACCAACGAAGCAGGGGAGGGGAACAGGTCAATCTGGTGGGCCGGAAGATGGATGGTGTGCCGCAGCCCCGGATCTGAAATGGCCACAGAGCCCACAGCGGTTAACTGAAACGAGGGGTTTGGCTCCTTTGCCAGCAACTCCTCTTCAACCACATAACTACGCATGTCCCCCTTGATATGATCTACGCCGGCAATCTCCCGGTCGTTCATCATCAAACGGAAGCCTATCAGGTCCTGAAAAGCCGGATATTCCCACTGGATCAACAACCCGGAAGGTGACAACCGCTTCGATGACACCTGCAGCACCCTTGGTAAGTAAAGGGTTCCAACATCCACAGATACCTCTGCCGGTGTACCTGCACGCCCAAGCCTGCTCATGCCGGCAACCCTGAACTGATAGGTGCGCCCGCCATGCGATGGTATAGGGAACTTGTAGGTATTGTCTAAGAACCTTGGCAGGTGCGATACATGCAGGAAACTGTCGGGTATCAAAATATCAGTATAGATCGCGAATCGCGCCGTTAAGGTGTCTCCGTCCACTTTAGGATCCCACCGAAGCTTTACAAAAGGTTTTTCATCCTCCAGCATTAACTCGCCGGTGAGCCCGGTGACAGGTGGAGGGGTCGAAAGGCCCAGGTAATAAAATGCTTTCAGGTCAGACCCCACCTCCTGGCCATACATACCGAGGGAACGTAGCCGGTAGAAGTACATCTCGCCGTAACCTTTTGGAGTGGTGTCTGTGTATTGCCTTGCCGATGGCACAATGGTGTCAACGACCACCGGTGGCACCTCTTTGCCCGGACTGCGTAACAGTTCCAGCACGAAATGGCTCAACAGCAGAGAATCCTCCGGCGCAACCCTCCATGTCAAATCCATGTGCTCATCATCAACAAGAGAAACCTCATCGATGACAGGAGGTGACAACGGCTTATAACGGGCTGCAACGTAACGCAATACGATCGGATCGCCACGCTGCTGAAACATGTTCACCGGTGTGAGTGTGTACAAATAGTCTCTGGAGGGGTCAATATCGTAATCCACAATACGGTAGAAGCAAACGCCTTCTGTGATGGAGGAGTACCCCATCGGGTCACTGGCAAGGATGTGGGTGGCGGATCCATCGGTATTTGATCGTTCTATCAGAAATCCAAGAATGGATGACATGATAATTTCTGTGTGGGGTATTTCAAAGTCAAGGGTGATTCTTACGCGCCCCGCTGAGAAGGTGTACTCGGGGTCCAATGGTTGTGGATCACCCAACCTGAACATTGCCAGTGGTTGTGTGCTGGTAGTACCATCAGTATAGGCAGCATAGAGTGCATAGTCGTATGAAGTGCCGGGTTGTGCTGTGTTATCGGTAAAGCCAAATCCTGAGAGCAAAGCGACCCGAAAGTCACTCTTCATGGCAATCCTGTCGCCGGCACCGGGGCCACCGCTCTCATTGAAGATCTCTCGCATCGTAAGCACTGAAATCTCTTGCACATTCCCCTCCTGTAACCATCCCATAAAGTCGTGACGCAAAGAGGCCTCCATCTCTTCGCTTAGGCCCCTGTTCCGGAAACTCTCCACCTGATCAATGGCCGGCATGATGGGACCGTCATGCAATGGTGCCCATTCTGATGCGCCCGATTCGCTGCGCTTCAACACAAAACCGGCCATCCCCGCAGGCCAGGCACGACACTCCCAATAGAGTTGTACCATGTCACCTTTTCTGGAAGCAAATAGCTCAAAATCAGGTTCTCCTGTGCCGGAGTGGGCTGGATGAACACCATAACCCCACACCAGGATCGCAGTGAGAAAAAAGAGCTGTATGGATGATGATGCTTTCAATGTGTGTTTATATGTTAAAGTCAAAAGTTGCATTTCTTGCTTCACCATTGTACTTCACGTTAACGGTACCGTGCACCCTACCTTGGGAGCCGTGCCTTTCCATTACAAGCACTCCCTCTACGGAGGCATTGTAAATATCAACACAACTCCATGACCAATTCAAATAGGAAGGCCATCTGATGGTGATGCCTGCCTGTGCTTTTGCCATCATGTTGATAGAGCCCTGAAATCCTTCACTGCGCATGATGGCTACAAATTGTGCCTCCATGTGCAATGAAAACTCCCCCTTAAGACCGAATCCCAAAAAATTGGAAGTGGCTGCTGCTGTGGAGCAGTTGGTTGGATCAAACCCGGCGGGGTAAGAGAACTCATTGTAATAGTTCCAGTCGAGGTGCCCATTCATATTGCCATAGACGAACCCCGGCCCGCCACCACCGGACAGATTGGCATAGATGTCTACATTGGCTGTGATATCCGCTTCATTAAATAATTTCCCGTTCATGTTCTGCCCCGTCAACCCCCACTGGCTTTGTGAAATGTTAAACACCACCGGACCGGTATTGAAGTACAACACATTGCCCGTTGCCGGAGGGAACTTCACTTCAGCAGAGATATTGCCGTTGATTTCCTCCTTGCCCAGTTCATACAGTATGGTTGTTTGGCCCTGGAAGAAGTGGGGTGGATTGGCGGTCACTTTCACTGCGCCTTGCAGGTTAATGTGGCTGGCCGATCCCAGCACAAGCCTTACATACCCTTCTATCATCACCAGTGAGGCGATGTCAGAGAGTCCCAGCCCAAAACCAATGGTCAGTGCACCCTGCTCAGGCATGCCGGTTCCTGTTTCTGTCAGAGAGGCAGCCCAATTGAATCCAAACTCACCGGCCAGTTTACTGACCAGCAGCCCCGATGGGCCAAGCGGTATCAGGTTTCCTGTTAAACCGAGTGCGAAGTGGCCGTAGTTGTAGGTAGCCGTGGCCCCCACCACTACTGAACCGCCTATGCTCACACCGCCTGCAAAACTCCCAACAAAGCTCCCCTGAAAATGATCCTGGCTCCACCCTACATTGATAGAAACCAATACCGGCGATTGGTCTATTTCTGCCCGCAGGTTCCCCACCGTCACAAAACCCACCTCGTTGATGCGGAACTGATCCACCTCCATCTCAATGCCCGGTAACACCAGCTTGGCATTGAACTCCAATACACCTGTCGCTTTTACATAGGAGGCTTCTGTCATGGTGAACTCTACCGTCTCCTTGTATTTGAGCACCAAATGCCCAATGCTGAACTTCTGAAGCGCCCCTTGTGAAACCTCAAACGCTACATTGGTAAAGGCCTGGTCAAATTCATTGTGCTCCGCTGAAATATTGCTGCCAGCGATGAGGTTCAGGTTGAACTCATAGTCGAAGTCAACAGAGAGCGTTCCCGATATCACACAACTGAAAGCTTTTACATCAACCATGGTGACGGAGGCAACCACATTGTGTTGCGAGAAATTGAGGGTCAACAGGAAATCCCCCTCTACGCGGTTTACATCGGAAACTTTCACCTGGCCCGTGCCCCCGATGAAGTCTATCTCGTTGTCGGGAATGCTGTAGTTAAAGGCGAGCGCCAATTCGAGCAAGCGGCAGGTAAAGTGGCTGGTAACCCATACTGCCGGTGTGTCTGCCTGCAACACTACGTTGTTGATGTTGCCCTGAGAGTCAAAGCTTTCAGCCGTCATGGAAGCGATGACACTACCCCCCTTCACCAGGTCAACCTGGAATCCGAAGATGCCGCCAAAATCCCATACGCCACCAAAACCTCCTCCCCACATCAGGTTGTTGCCCCCACCACCCGAGGTATAGGTGTAGGTGAAGTTGCCACCCAAACCGGCACGCAATACTGCGATCGGGCCGATCTGTTGGTCTTCATTCAGGTATACATCGAACTCAACAGTGCCGGTGAGGTCACCGGAGCCGCTGACCGATAAATTGAGCATGGCAATGTTGGCATTGATCAAGCCAAAAGTGCCGGCATGGACAGAACCGTTCCAGGTGATGGTAACATCTTTGAAGTCAGCAGGATTGGATGTTTTCTCTTTCCATGATACTGTCACCCCCTGTATTCCATACGTCCTTTCAAACACCCCCTCCATCTCAACAGTCACCCCCGTAATCACCTGGTACATACAGTACCCTTCTGCATCAGCGGGTCCTACAGGTGAGATTCCACCCGGTATCGATATGGTGATGGGGCCAAAGGTTTTGGTTGCGTTGTAGTAATCCTGGCAGCAATCCTCTCCGCTGCCCAGGCAGAGTGTCGCCTCTATATAGCAATCCTGGTTCAGTGAGTCGGTGGCACGCACAGTGATCATGCCCGACTGTGAACCCACTGTCACCAGGCCGCTTCCCCGGCTAATGGTTGCCCCCAAATCATCACCCTCGATGGTCCAGATCAGGTTGCCCCCGGAAGAGGTGGTGGCCCACGCCTGAGAAGTGGAAAAGGGAATCGTTGGCAAAGGGTTTACACTGAAAGTAATAGGAGAGATCTCCACCACCGTCACCACCACCTGATCAGTTGAAATGAAACTGTAATCAGGACCTGTCACTGTGAGCGTGTAGGTGGTGGTTTGCTCCGGACATGCCTCTGGCATCATGGTGTATGGATCACTTAATCCGGCATGAGGCTGCCAGTGAAAACACCAATTGGGATCCATCGGAGTTCCAATGGTAACACATTGATCTTTGCAAATCGTTGTGTCAGCCCCGGCATTCGCCTGTTGCGCTCCTTGTGCATGCAGGTCGTAAGACGCAAACACCAAAAGCATGATCATGGCCGCTGCTGTAATGGTTTGTAATGTTCTTGTCGTCATTGCTCTATGTATTTGTTTTTTTTCTTTTGATGATGTACCTGATCAACCGGAAGGTGTGTTATTCTCTGGATACCATTATCCCGAGACCTGTGATTGATCGGGTATAGATCACCACGCTCCCTTTGGCACCCGGCCTGAGCAACCCCGGTGGTTCACCCGGTATGCTGAGTGGTAACACCAATTCGGTGTGGTTTAATGTTAAGTCAGCAATATCCTCGGCAATGGGTGCTCCTCCCAGACTCACCACGCTGATGGTGGGTGACAACAGGTCGGTATTGCCTTGGTTTGCATACTCAATGGTGAAAGCAGAAATCCTGTTAGGCCTCGTGTTGGCAGCATGTAATATCACAACACCCAACCGTGGGCTCTCTCCTTCAATTACATGGAATCCCTCTTCAACCCTTACCGTATCACCCGATGAATTCACCGCCACCAAATCATACCTCCCCAGCATCGCACCATCCAGGTCAAAGCTGACAAGAGCATGCGTGATGTCTCCATAATACAATTGCTGCATCGGAATGATCACCCCGGCGCTGTCAAGGTATACCGTCATGGCTGAATCAAATTTCGACCCCATAAGCTGCACCGTTGTGATACCGGAATTGCCCCCTTTGGCATCATGGATCATCCTGATGTCAAATTCCAAAATGTCAGCAAACAGTGTGATCTCCTGGTAGGAGGCAGCGGTATTGTGTCCAAAAGCCAGTAAAAAGTACGACCCCGTGTCAAGGTAAGGTACCATCACCTCTTGGTTGGCCTGGTAGGGGAAGGTGTGTGCGAAATCGTGCACCATGCGGCTGCTTACCCTGTTGTGTGTCATGTACAATTCATTCACTCCGTGTGCCGAGTCACCTTTTAACATGGTGACCATGGTCTCCCCAATCAATGAATCAGGCACAACTACCCTGTAATGCTTCTCCTGCATGTTGAACAGGGTATCAAACAATAACACCTCAATGGGTAGGAGCGGTAGATCTATTGAGATAGGGGTCTCCGCCACCATGGTGTTGTTCTCCACATCGGTCTCCGGAATGTTGTTATTGGCATCGGTGCGAACAATGATATAGTATTCACCCGGTGTGAGCCCCGGCATGGGCACCGTAAGACTGCGGGTAAGCTCAGTGAGCGGCTGCAGGTCGATGTTCCCCTCCACATATCCCAGGTAGAGATCGTGAATGTCCCAG
>SKPS01000209.1 GCA_007119395.1 Lentimicrobiaceae bacterium | reverse complement strand
CGAGTCCAACCCCTGCGTGGGTGAAACAGAAACCTACAGTGTAACCAATGAAGGTGTAGATTATACCTGGACGGTGCCTGCCGGCTGGATCATCACCGGCGGACAGGGCACACATGCCATCACCGTGACCGTGGGCAGTGCTTCAGGAAACATCGAGGTAACTCCATCAAATGTGTGCGGCGATGGCGACGCGCAGACGCTGGCGGTTTCCACGCAAACGGTTCCGGCACAGCCCTCAGCCATCACCGGCGAGTCCAACCCCTGCGTGGGTGAAACAGAAACCTACAGTGTAACCAATGAAGGTGTAGATTATACCTGGACGGTGCCTGCTGACTGGACCATCACCGGCGGTCAAAGCACCCATGAAATCACCGTGACCGTGGGCATTGCTTCAGGAAACATCGAGGTAACTCCATCGAACGTTTGCGGCAACGGCGACGCACAAACGCTGGCCGTTTCCACGCAAACTGTTCCTGCACAGCCCTCAGTCATCACCGGCAACGATGCCCCCTGCGAAGGAGCTACCGAAACCTACAGTGTAACCGATGAAGGAGTAGTTTATACCTGGATGGTGCCTGCCGGCTGGACCATCACCGGCGGTCATAGCACCCATGAAATCACCGTGACCGTGGGGAGTGCTTCAGGAAACATCGAGGTAACTCCATCGAATGTCTGCGGCAACGGCGACGCCCAAACGCTGGCAGTTAATATACAAACGGTTCCGGCAACGCCTGTTGCGGGAACCCATGTAGTGGATATCGATGAGATTGAGTGGCACTGGAACACCGTTGCCGGCGCCACGGGTTACAAATGGAACACCACCAACGACTATGCAACCGCTGTAGATATGGGCACAGCAACATCCCATACCGAAACCGGCCTTTTATGTACTGAATGTGGTTTTTCTTACACCAGATATGTTTGGGCATACAACGAATGTGGTGCTTCAGCGGAACTGGTGATGAATGAAACCACCACATCATGTCCCACTGCGGTGGTGGATGTAATCAACCCCACTACCGGCAGAACATGGATGGACCGTAACCTGGGCGCTGCCAGAGCAGCCACCAGCAGCACAGATGCCGCTTCTTACGGCGACCTCTACCAGTGGGGCCGCTTTGCCGATGGGCACCAGTGCCGCAATTCTGGTACCACCACCATACTTAGTACCGTCGATCAGCCGGGCCACGGGGACTTCATCTTATCAAGCAATAGCCCCTGGAATTGGCGCAACCCACAAAACGACAACCTATGGCAAGGAGCAAACGGGATCAACAACCCTTGCCCGGCAGGCTACAGAGTGCCCACGATGGCTGAGTTGAATGCCGAACGGTTGAGCTGGGGCAGCAACAACGCCGCAGGTGCTTTTGCCTCCCCGCTTAAATTGCCCCTGACAGGCCGCCGAAGTATCTTCTACGGTTTTAGTGGTGTTGACAGCACAGGCATCTATTGGTCAAGTACAACAATCAATATCCGATCATGGTACATGTTCTTCCATTACGACAGTGGTGCTGGTATGTACAACTTTTACCATGCAGAAGCATACTCTGTTCGTTGCATCAAAGCAGACTCACCACCCACACAGCCATCCCCCATCAACGGGCCAACCAGCCCCTGTGAAAATGAAACAGGGTTGATATATAATGTAACCCAGGAAACTGACGTAACCTACACATGGATTGTCCCAACAGGCTGGAGCATCACCGCCGGGCAGGGAACGCATGAGATCACGGTAACTGCCGGCACTGATCCGGGTAATATTGAGGTGGTGCCTTCCAATCTTGATGGTACGGGGCCGGCTCAAACGCTCGCCGTTTCCACGCAAACGGTTCCTGCACAGCCCTCAGCCATCACCGGCGAGGCCAACCCCTGCGTTGGTGAAACCGAAACCTACAGTGTAACCGATGAAGGTGTAAGTTATGACTGGACGGTGCCTGCTGATTGGGCCATCACCGGCGGTCAAAGCACCCATGAAATCACCGTGACCGTGGGCAGTGCTTCAGGAAACGTTGAAGTAACTCCATCCAATGTTTGCGGCAACGGCGACGCGCAAACGCTGGCGGTTACCACGCAAGCTGCTCCGGCAACCCCTGTTGCGGGAACCCATGTAGTGGATACTGATGAGATTGAGTGGCACTGGAACACCGTTGCCGGCGCCACGGGTTACAAATGGAACACCACAAACGACTATACAACCGCTTTAGATATGGGTGCAGCAACATCACATCTGGAAACAGGTTTAATGTGCTCTCCTTGCGGAACTTCTTACACCAGATACGTTTGGGCTTACAAAGACTGTGGTGTTTCTCCGGAACTGGTGATGAATGAAAGTACCACAACGTGTCCCACTACTGTGGTGGATGTATTCAACCCCACCACCGGCAGAACATGGATGGATCGTAACCTTGGCGCAGCACAGCCAGCCACAAGCAGCACAGATGATTTATCTTACGGTGACCTCTACCAATGGGGCCGATTGACGGATGGGCACCAGTGCCGCAATTCTGCCACTACCACCACCCGTAGCACCGTCGATCAGCCGGGCCATGGGGACTTCATCTTGGTTTCCAATGTTCCTTATGATTGGCGCAGTACACAAAACGATAATCTATGGCAGGGGGTCAATGGGATCAACAATCCGTGCCCTGCAGGCTACAGAGTGCCTACTGAGGCTGAGTTGAATGCCGAGCTTACAAGCTGGGTTATCCAATACGCCGCCGGCGCCTTTGCCTCACCACTTAAGTTGCCCTTGGCTGGTCGACGCCACGACAGTGGTGGTTTTCTTTACCTGGAAGGTTCTTCGGGCTACTATTGGTCAAGTACAGTACTTTTAGACTATTCGCGCATACTGATCTTTAGTAGCAACGATGCCTATATGGGCAGCAGCTTCGGCCGAGCAGAAGGTTTCTCTGTACGTTGCATCAAAGCGGATTCACCTCCTGCACAGCCGGTACCCATCAATGGCCCAACCAACCCCTGTGTGAACGAAACGGGGTTAATATATAATGTGACCCAGGAAACGGGTGTAACCTACACATGGAGTGTCCCAACAGGCTGGAGCATTACCGCCGGACAGGGAACGCATGAGATCACGGTTGACCCCGGCACAGATCCGGGTAACATTGAGGTTGTGCCTTTCAATCTTGATGGTGCGGGACCGGCGCAGACGCTGGCGGTAACTACTCAGGTTTGTGCACCGGATCCATATCCGACCGGCTATGTCCATTGTGACCCCAACAACCCCACGGCTGTAGTGGATGTAACCAACCCCACCACCGGAAGGATTTGGATGGACCGTAACCTTGGCGCAGCACAGGTAGCCACAAGCAGCACAGATGCTTTATCTTACGGCGACCTCTTCCAATGGGGGCGCTTTGCCGATGGGCACCAGTGCCGTAATTCTGCTACCACAACCACCCTCAGCACCACCGAACAACCGGTGCATGGAGATTTTATCATTGGTATGAGTAGCCCATGGGATTGGCTCAGCCCCCAAAACGATAACCTGTGGCAGGGTGTAAACGGAGTGAATAATCCCTGTCCGACAGGATACCGTCTGCCTACTGAAGCTGAATTGGACGCAGAAAGACAAAGTTGGAGCACCAATAACGCAGCCGGAGCTTTTGACTCACCGCTTAAATTGCCCGTGGCGGGCGTCCGCTCCCACAGCGATGGTTCGCTCGGCAGCCTAGGCTCAATCGCTTACTATTGGTCAAGTGATGTTTTCACTGTCTACGCGCAGACCCTGCGCTTCCGCAGTAACAATTCCTTCATGCAAGGCACCAACCGGGCGAACGGCCACTCTGTTCGCTGCATCAAGGCATATTGACACTTTGAAAAGCGAAGCGATTTGACACTTTAGCTACCAAACCACCTCACCCTCCCAACCCTCCCTCTCCTCAAGGAGAGGGAGGGCTATGTTGATGTATATGTGGAATATACACCCCTTCTCCTTGAGGAGAAGGGGCAGGGGGATGAGGTGGTTTGTGAAGGCCGGGGGCATGAGATGGTTTGCATATCCCAATCGTCCCCCGTGTCACCAAAGGCTAGCTGGTTCAACGCATTGCATGCGCTCAAAGGCGTGCCATTTGGGACTTTGGTGACAATGGGGACATGGCGAAAAAGAACTCCTATATCCCCATCGTCCCCCGTGACCCCAGAGGCTACCTGTTCACCACGTTGCAAAGCTTCAAAAGCTTGCCACCGGGGACTTTGGGGACAAGGGGGCGATGGAGCCAATGAACTTTTTGGCTACAGAAGTGCTGTGTTGCCTTGCCATACCAAACCTCATTGTTCAGTTAACCTCAGTAGCCTGGAAAATTATTATAGATTTTTTACCTCATTACCTAATGGTAAGCGATGAGGTAATGAGGTTTAAGATATTGGGGGGTGCCACATGGCTACTGAGGTTTACTATGGCATGAGGTATTGGTGCCCCAATTTTTTCAAAATCATTCAACATATTGATACCATGATACTGGGATCGATCAGGCTTAAAAGATGTGTATAAAGAGTAGCGCCTTTAGGAGAGGGGGGGGGTGAGGTGGTGTTATGTATCGGTATACTTGGTCCCTGCAATATAGATCTTGTCATCAAGACCTCTCCTTATTGATTTGAAATTGATCCGCTTCCAATGAGATTGATCCGATGCGTTAAAACTGTGATACCACTTTACTATTCCGGTGGAATCGAGACACCTCACATTTAACTGCATAACGAAAGAGGTGTCGGACTGATAACCAAATACAGTATCTCTGCCGGAACCTGCCAGCACCATGTGGTTGTCGCCCACCACGGCCAAACCCACCCTGATACCCACCCAATCTTCATTAAGCATGGTGTGGTACCATTGTACATTTCCACTTTGGTCGTATTTCACCAAAATGCCCCTGCCGCCATCACCGGGAAACGGCAGATCCTGATTGTACAGCAACCGTGCACTTCCGGAGTAAACAGCAAGTAAATAGATATTCTCTTTTGAGTCGGCCTGCACATTGGCACCATAGAAGGTGCCTCTGTTGGGACGGATCAGGAGCTCAGGGGTTCCGTAGGGATCAAGCTTCAGTAAAAAGAAAATAATGTTCGGCCCTTTGGGAATTGATAATGGCGGTGCAGAGAAAACCGTTGAATAAAAGGTGCCCGTTATGTAGGTATTGTGGTGTTGATCAAAAGAGATTCCTGCAGGATGATCAACGTTGTCTCCTCCATACGCACTGTACCATAAAAGGTTCTGCCCTGATGTCCCGGCTCCGATCAAACATACAAATATCAATATGGAAACCTTAAAAAAAACAAATCTGTTATTCATTACCAAAAGGTTTATGGTTCATATTTACTGAGAAGGGATTTCAATTCACATCGCTTAAATATCCGACCAAAACAGTCAATAAGGGGTACACGCCATCTCACATAATAACAGACACCAAAAAGCTGAAAAAAGTTGCCTAGCCACCTGAAATCAATTGCAAGAATTATTGTCTTTGCGCCGAGTTCGCAGAAACACTCAAGTTTTCAGCCGTTTACCGTTTGCCGTTTTCTGTTCACCGTGCCAACAGCCAACAGCCATCTGGCCTGGGTCGAGCGTTCCGGGGTTCGCCGGATTAAAGCATGCCTTGTCCCTACAGTCCCCCGATTCCCAACTCTATTCCCCGATAAGCATAATATACGGTGAATATAATCACCAAAAGTTATTATCTTTGCAGAAAATATAGAATCATGTACACAAGATTTCTGCATCAGCGTATCGAAAAGAGGGTGAATTCGGGCAAGGCCATTGTGGTTATGGGGCCAAGGCAAGTGGGAAAAACCACCCTGATTGAAACCATACTGGCAACCAGGAGTTATTTGCTTTTGAGTGGTGATGATCCCCATACAAGATCGATACTCAATGAGCCAAATACAGCGCACATCAAGTCAATCATTGGTAAGCACAAATACCTCTTTATTGACGAAGCGCAACGGATACCCGGAATCGGGCTAACCATGAAGATCATCACCGATCGTTTCAAAGACGTTCAGTTGTTTGTGAGCGGTTCTTCCTCATTTGATCTTTCGACGAGCATCAACGAACCCTTGACCGGCAGAAAATGGGAGTACCTTCTCTATCCAGTTTCGTGGGAAGAGTACGAGCAACACCATGGATATCTTGAAGCAGAGCAAAATCTGGAAAACAGATTGACTTATGGGCTGTATCCTGATGTTCTGAATCATGTGGGTGATGAAATTGCCGTGTTACGAAATCTGGTCAGCAGTTATCTGTACAAAGATATTCTGGCCCAT
Organism: Lentimicrobiaceae bacterium; assembly: GCA_007119395.1. GTDB lineage: Bacteria > Bacteroidota > Bacteroidia > Bacteroidales > SKPS01 > SKPS01. The sequence continues at coordinate 4,740 of SKPS01000209.1, read as the reverse complement.
GCTGACATCCGGAAGCCGGAGGTGCTTGACAAGCTGGTTCAGGCTCTTGCATTACAGATTGGGAGCGAAGTGAACTATACTGAGCTGGCCCAGATCTGCCAGGTTGACAAGAACACCATCAGCAAATACATTGAAATCCTGGAGAAAGGGTTTGTGGTTTATAAGCTGGGCAGTTACAGCAGAAATGTTCGCAATGAGATCAAGACCAGCAAGAAGATATACTTCTATGACAATGGCATTCGCAATATGATCATCGGAAATTTTGATCCCATCAGTATGCGACCCGACAAAGGAGCCTTGTGGGAGAATTTTCTGATTGGAGAGCGAATCAAGCAGATCGGATACAAGCAGAGCCTGGCACGTTGTTACTTCTGGAGAACAACTCAACAGCAGGAGGTTGATTTTGTTGAAGATGTCGGCGGGAATGTCGTGGGATACGAATTCAAATGGCAGAACAGAAGAGGGCATCGAGCACCTAAATCTTTCACGGAGGCCTATCAATCAGAAGTAAAACTCATTGACCGGACCAACTTCAGGGATTTTGTGGTAATACCAGGATGAACAGCCAACAGCCAATTACTCTCCCAATCTCTTCAGTGCTTCTTCAATAATGGTATCGATGCCTGCGGCTTCGTCGGCCGGGTCGAGGGTGACCTGCACATCGACCGCTACACCCTCTTCGATGTGGTTGCCTTCCGGATCAACCGTCTGGGTAGCCGACAGCCGGTAGACCCAGCCATTGGGTAACTCCCCGAAGACCGGGATGCCACCACCACCACCCGTCTGATCACCCATCAGCGTGACATGTGGCAACGCCTGCATCATCAGAGCAAACCGTGAAGAGGTACTGTACGAATGGCGGTTGCACAATACCACCACCTGACCGGTAAATACCCGCCCCGCGCGCGGGTGAATGTGCATATCTGACCACCCTGAAAAGGCGTCATGTTCCGGTCCGGTCTTGATGCGACTTCGACCGTAAAGGCGTTTCTCATCCGTAAGCATCGACGCCAACCTGTCAGCATTGCCGGAGCTGCCCCCTCCGTTGTGGCGGATGTCAATGATCATCCCCTTCAAACCCTCAGCTCGCTCGGTCAATATGTCCAGATGTGCTTCACTGATGGTGTTGCCGAAAGAGGCGTAATAGACATACAACACCGAATCGATCACTGTATGGTGCAATGGACCGGTGATGCGGTACTCCTTGCCCAGGTAGTTGCGGTACACTACGGTGTGGTTGAAATTGACAGGATGGTCCAGAAACCAATCCCAGTTACGGCTTCTGTCAAATGGAGCGGTGAGGTTCACATGGCCGTCTCGCAATACGTGCAACATCCCGGCCAGCACATCGAACAACACTTGCTCGTCCATGGTCTCCTCAATACGTGGACGATATGCCGTGTATACCGAGTCCCAGTCGATCCCTTTCAATGCAAAATAGGCATACTGCTCGTCAACGGCTTTCCACAGGTGCTCAAACTGTGTCATCGGATCGGTTGACGGGTCTTTGGCCAGAAACACTTTCTCGCATGAGGTTAAAAGCATCAGGGTTGCCAGGGGTATCAAAAGCCATCTCTCTCTCTTCATCTCAGCGTAGTTTTTAGTGAAACGTTCCAGTACCCGTTTGCCATCGTGATTCTCACGGGCTCATTCAGTCCCAGCCATTGAAACCGGTAACCTATTGAGACCCCATTGCCGTTTTTCATCACCAGGGTCGTCTGTGGGTGTGCTCCAATGAACCAGTCGTTCCAGGGAACAAACGGATCGATCGAGTTGAGAAAGCCCCGGAACCCACCGCTGCCCGGCTCAACATACCCTTTGGGGGCATTCGACACAAACGATGGCCGCAGGTAGAAGCCCAGCAGCGCCACTTCCACAGGGAGCTCGAAACGGAGCTTCCGCCCATTCAACGCTTTGTCGGCACGATAACCCAGCAATGCCCCAAACGAGGTGAAATAGTCGGAACGCTCGCTGAAGTTGGTGAACTGCTCGTTCTGGTGGATGTGAAAATGGTTGTGGTTGGTCCACCCCAACAGCAGGGTGTGCATGCCGTAACTTCTTAAAGGGTAAATGGTTTGAGTGCTGAGTGCCAGCGAACGGTAACGGCAATGATTGCTGTACGCATTGTGGATAACTCCCCGCTGGTGGGTGAAGTCAAATACCATCTCTCTCTCCTCCTGCATGAGACAGTATGTCAGCCCACCCGACAACAGTTGGCCGGTGTATAACAGGGGCGACATCCCCCGGTCCCGAAACGCCATCCCCGCCATCCCTGCATGCACATCTAACCGGTGTCCCGACTGAGCATAGAGGGTAGTGGTGACGATCCATAAAAGGAGTACCAGTGGGAGTTTTCTGATCAGCTTTGTATTCATCTTTCAACCGTTTTTCCTGATGTATCAACCGGGCTGTTTCCTGCGTACAAAGAAACTCATTTTCACTTTGTCCCTGCGATCCGCATCATCACTTGTGCAAACCGCTCTTTTTCAGTGAAAAAAGGGAGGTGGCCTGAGGTTTCGAAGACGATGAGTTCTTTTTCGGGTGCATTGATCTTGTGGTAGAGTTCACGCGTCAGTTTGAGGGGTGTGTTGAGGTCGTGCTGGCCGGCGATCAGGTACACTGGTACGGAGGTGTGCAGGGTATCGTTGAGGTATGAGAACGGCTCCATTATTCCGTTTCGGTGCATCGGATTGCCACCCCGTTGCACACCCCGCCACAGCCTGAGGTAGTCTCTGAAGCAGTATTCGGGTGCCTTGAGTGCAACGCGTGCCAGTTCAAGTGTTGAGGGCGCATAGTCAGCACAGTGGTTATCAATCATCCCCACCAGGGTACGGTAATCGGCATGGTACAGCGCCGGGTTATTGAGTCGCTCCAGCTTTTTGAGTGCGTTGTGGTTTTCGGTCTCATCCAGTTTCTTTCTGAGCACCATGGTGGCCAGCTCCACCGCCTTCCGGTGGTCAGCCACCTGTGATACACCAACATATCCATGGAAGAGTTCCGGGTGTCGTTGGATTAGCTCTATGCCGAGCCTTGTTCCCCAAGAGTGCCCCAACAGCCAGATCTGCTCTTGCTGCAGTGTCGCCAGCAGATAACTGATCACTTCGAGTGCATCATCCAGAAACTGCTCCGGGTTCAGTGTCTGTTCGTCAAGATCTCGGGTGTTGGATTTACCGGCACCACGTTGATCCCAGTGAACCACTACGAAGTGTTTTTCCAACTCAGGGGGCAGGGCATGCGCCAGCGGCATCTGGGCTGCTCCCGGACCGCCATGAAGCCACAGCAGTACCGGTTTGCTTCGGTCAGCTCCACGGATCAGCAGCCACTGTCTGCTGCCGTTGATATCTACAGGCTGCAACTCAGCAATGCCCTCCTCTGCCGCTGAGGTCCCCTCAGGCCATGAAGGTGTATAAGGACGGATGCCGAGATGTAACATGCCACCCAGCAGGAGAATGGCCACTGAAGCAATGATGATCAGCATGGTAGTTACTCTATATTGGATGTTTGAATTTTTCATGATGGCGTTTGGCTTTTGGCCGTTGGCTTTTAGCTGTTGGCTATTGGCCGTTGGCTGTTAGCATTTTGTAATTTGTAATTCGTAATTGACAATTTTTGACCGTAATTCCATTGTTAATTATCAGATATAAAGTTATTTATCAATAAAATAAACCTCCTTCAACCCCATTCAATCTCAACCCCATTCAACCTCCTTCAACCTCTTTCAACCTATTCTCAACAGTGAAGCGTTCAACCTTCATGGCTTGAGGCTGTGGTTTCCGGATCATACAGTATTGGCTGATATGGGTTTCGGGCGAGGTGATGGTTTGCACCAGTTCAAACCCAAAGTGCTCGTACAAGCCAACGTTCTTTGGGTTGTGGGTTTCGAGTACCGCCGGAATTCTCTCCCGGTCAGCATAGTCGAGTGCCGGGGTGATGAGCCTGCGGAAAGCTCCGGTACCCCTCAGCATCGGATCAATGGCGATCACCTTCATCCGGTAGTGACGCCCTTTTACCATCCGTTTATACCACGACAAGTTCAGCGCCTTGCTATGACTTCTGATATTGCGGGTAAGGATCCGGAACTCTTTGAAGCTTAGCTTCTGAAAGGTTGCCAGAATGATCCTTGCCAACATCAGCTTCTCTGATAACCAGGGTTTGTCAAGGGTGTCATATGCGACCAGGAAGCCCCGGGGATCATCACCGTCGAGCAGGTGCAGCGCCCCGCACCTTTCGGCATGTTCTGCCTGAATCAGACCATGAGCCTCCAGCATCCACTCAGGGTTTGCTATCCCCTGAACCTGTGCAATGGTCATGGGATCATCCAGAAAACTGTGTGCTCCAACCCTGGCAACGGTTTTCAATGAACGCTCCCGGACGCAATCTTCTGTGGCGTACCTGTAATTGGCCAATATGGATGTGATGAACAGCATGGTTTGTAAGATTAAAAGATGAGAAGTTGATAAAACCATAACAACCAGGTGAGTGCCAATGCCCAGACAACATAGATCCCGCGATGGATGACGAACAGCTTGCCGGCACGCTCTTTCCGCCAGGTTAATATGAACATGATTGCTGCTGCAATAGATGTGATGGCCATTATGTGGGTGAAGATACCGGACAGGAGATCTGCCACATGATTGGGCGAAAAGTATGACTCAGGGAAAAGGTGTACCGGATGGGGCTTGTTGACAGCCGCAGTGATCAGCAGAAACAACAGAAGGGAAAGGGCATGGATGGAGATGG
>SKPS01000318.1 GCA_007119395.1 Lentimicrobiaceae bacterium | reverse complement strand
CCGGGCGGAACACTGATCCAGCTCTGTCCGTTCCAATAGAGCATTTCCCCGGGCGTTGCCGGCGTTGCATCTACCTTTCTGTTCCACGAAGCGGTATCAGAAGAGGTGATGCCTGAAGCTACTGAGGAGATAAAAAGAGGATCACTCTCTGTTAACAGATAGGGTTGCAGATCGTTGACCTGGCTCTCTGTTATTGAAATCCCTGTGGATTTGTCCCATGCAGTGAACAAAGGATCAGATTCAGTGTCAAGCTTGGCGTTCCATTGTGCCGTGTCTCCAGATGTAATACCCGCTGCTACAGAGGCTCCGAACAGGGGATCAGACTCAGTGTCAAGCTTGGCGTTCCATAATGCCGTGTCACCAGATGTAATACCTGCTGCCACGGAGGCTCCGAACAGGGGATCATTCTCACTCACAAGATAGGGCTGCAGATCTGTAACCTGACTCTCGGTGATGGTGATACCGGTTGATTTATCCCATGCAGAGAAGAGTGGGTCTGACTCTGCATCAAGCTTGGCATTCCAATACACCGTGTCGGCTACTGTGATACCAGCTGCAACCGATGCAGAAAACACAGGATCTGTTTCATTGACCGGACCAGTAACATTCTCAGCGGTATTGGCATGCATGGCGTAAGGAACACTGATCAAACGACTCACACCTTCGATCGAATAATTCTGGCCACCCGTAGGATCAGCTTCCGTCTTAATAAAGTAAGCGCCTGATGACCAGTCAATACTACCAAAATTTCCGCTAACAACTGAACCCGCACCCACTTCAATGCTGATTAAACCATTGGCATTTGAGAGTGGTATCTGGGTCTCAACATAGACCGGTGTTCCGTTTTCAGACCCCTGCAAAATGCTGATACGAAGCCTTACCGGCTGATTGGCAACCAACTGATGAAGGTTGTCACGGATAACAGCCTGATAACTGAACTTTTCCGGGGCCTGAGAATAACCATACGGAATCATAAAAAACAGCAGAAAACACACTCCTGCTATGATAATAATGCGTGATTTGAAATGTAGACGTGTTTTCATCATGATGGGTTTTTGGGTATGTGTGCAGACAGCCAATGGCTTCTCTTTTTAGGATTCATTGTTCATCTAGCCATTCTCTGAAAATTATTGAATGAGTACTTTTGCTTTTCAAAAGTAATATATTGCGGAATAAAAGTCAAACAGATTCATTCATCATGAACGGAATGCGAACAGGTCAGAAAGCAATAGTAGTTCGGTAAATCTATTTTCCGATACAGAACCGGCCAAAAATATTTCCAAGCATTTCGTGGGTGGTGATTTCGCCTGTGATGGTTCCGATATGATGCAGCGCTTTGCGGATATCAACAGCCACAAGATCTGTTGGTATTTGTTGTTTAAGTGCATCAGCGGCCTCCTGTAAAGCATCCATACTCTTAGACAATGCTTCGTAATGACGTGTGCTGGTCACCATCAATTGGTTGCTGATATCAAATGGTTCAACACTTCTGAGCAGCGCTTCTTTCAACCCTTCGAGGTTTTCTAACCGTTTGGCGGAGATAAACACCACTTCCATTTCCAGGTATTCTGAAAAATGGTGAGGTATCTCAATCAATTGATCGATTTTATTGGCTACAAGGATAAAGTGTTTATTGTCAATTGATTCAACATCAGCATTTTCCTTAAGCTGCGTAAAAAGGAGAGCCAGCTCGGTTTTTACTTCATCCAGGCTGGTAGTGGATGTATCAAAGAGATACAGTACGACAGAGGCACGTGCAATCTTGTCTAGCGTTCTTTCGATGCCCATCGCTTCAATGGGGTCACGTGTCTTTTCACGAAGGCCGGCGGTATCAATAAACCGGAAGGGGAGTCCCCGGATGGTTACGGTGTCTTCAATGGCATCACGCGTGGTACCGGGTATCTCAGAAACGATGGCTTTCTCTTCCTGCAACAGCGCATTGAGAAGGGTTGACTTACCTGCATTGGGTCTTCCTGCAATGGTAACCGGAATACCCCTTTTGATGGCATTGCCCAACTTAAAACTGTTCATCAGCGGCTCCACCTCTTGTGTGATCACTTGTAGAAGCTGTGTAAGTTCATTCCTGTCGGCAAGCTCAACATCTTCCTGGCTGAAGTCGAGCTCCAGCTCCAGCAGTGACGTCAGATCAAGTAGTTTGGCACGCAACGTTTTCAGTCTGTTGGAGATGCCTCCGCGCATCTGTTGCATGGCCAGGTGGTGCTGCCCAGCGCTTCCCGATGAGATCAGGTCAGCAACAGCTTCGGCCTGAGAGAGATCCATCCGCCCATTCATAAACGCCCGTAAGGTGAATTCTCCCGGCTCAGCCAGTCGTGCACCACGGTCCAGAATCAACTGCATCAAACGCTCTTGTATGTACACCGATCCGTGACAACTCACTTCCGCCACATCTTCGCCCGTATATGAATGCGGAGCTCTGAAAAAAGTGACCACCACTTCGTCGAGGATCTTCTCCCCGTCATACACCTCGCCCACCATGGCAATGCCATGCTGTATTTTTGATGGCTCAATCGGTTTCCCTTTTCGAAAAAAAAGTGTTGATAAGATCTGTAAAGCATCAGGCCCTGAAAGTCTTACCATGGCAATGGCGCCCATTCCCGGAGGTGTTGAAATGGCCGCGACGGTGTCAGTATATTTCATATGGCAATAATGGCATATATAAAAAAAAAACTCTATCTTAGCAGCGGTAAAATTAAGGAGAATAAGTGATTCACTTCTCCAACAGCCATATGATATGACTTTTCACAACAAGTATCCTGTTCAATTCACTAACAATCAATCTATTAATAAAATGAAGCACACTTTGGGTTTCGGTCAACTGTTTACAATGGTTTTTACCTTTGTGTTTTCGGGTTTGTTTGCCCAGTCAACCGCTCCTGGCAATGTTTTGCTGGATGATCTAGGTTATCAAGGAGTTAGCATGGTTTGGCAACCTGCTCAATTCACCACACACCCCACCGAGGTAGATGGTGTCACTTACCAGTTTATTCGTGTTGGAGGCTTATCACATACAGGAGAGGTTGGCAAGCCCGCCATGCCACAGTACCATGAATTGGTAGCCATTCCCCGTGATGCCGACGTTCAGTTTCGTGTGGTGCGAGCTGTATATGAAGACCATCCGGCTGCTTATCCGGTACACCCGGCGCTGCAGCCCGCCACCGACACCTATGGCGCCCCGGAACCGGAGTTCGAAATTGATCAGGATTTTTACAACATAGACCAATACTATCCACAGAGTGTGGTATCGAGGCATGACATACAGTATCGAAGAGAGATGCCGTTTGCCACGTTTACCTTTCACCCTGTGCAATACAATCCGGTACAGGGAATGCTAAGGTTTTATACTGAAATTGAGGTGGAGATCACTTTTCATGGAGGCTCCTCATTCCTGAAAATTGAGCACCATACCCAACATTTCCTGAACCTGGTATCCAGGCCATTTTTGAACAGGGGTTCGATAGAGCAGGAGATTGCCGCTGCTTCGTCGCAGATCAACCAAGATCCCTTGTCACCCGATTATATCATGATTACTCACATTGATTATATGGCTGCTGCTGAGCGACTTGCTGCCTGGAAAACCCAACTGGGGCACAGGGTAGAGCTGATCGATGGTACCGGTTGGACCCACACCATGATCAGAACAGAGGTGCGCAACCGATACAACAGTTACTACCCCAAACCCGATTTCCTTCTGATCATCGGTGACCATCCGGATATTCCCGGTCAGGTGATCAACGGTCCTTATGGCACCTATGCTACTGACCACTATTATGTTTGCATGGGGCCAACCGGTGATTATATCGCAGACATGGCCAAAGGGAGAATTTCGGTGGCCAATGCCACCCAGGCCAACAATGTAGTGGATAAAATCATCCAGTATGAAACGGATCCTCCTACCGATCCGTTGTTTTATTCAACAGGTGTGCATGCGGCCTATTTTCAGCATGCGGGCAATGGATTTGCGGAGCGTCGTTTTGCGCAAACTGCTGAAGAGACCAGAACATATATGATGAACACCCAGGGGTATGACGTAACCAGGGTGTATGTAACAGGGTCATCTGTGAATCCAACCAACTGGAACAATGGGTTATATTCTTCAGGTGAGCCGGTCCCTATGTACCTACGCAAGCCCACTTTCCCGTGGAATGGCAGTGCAACCCATATTAACAACGCCATCAACAGCGGTGCGTCGTATGTACTTCACCGTGACCACGGCTTTGAAACGGGGTGGGGTGATCCTTACTATACCAATGGTCATATTAACCTGTTAAACAATGGGAATAAAACCCCTATTGTGTTTACGATCAATTGCTTAACCGGTAAGTTCCTTCATAATGAGTGTTTTGCAGAGCGGTTCTTAAGGAAATATCCCGGTGGAGCCGTTGGGGTGTTTGCTCATGCCGAGATCAGTTTAAGTGGTTACAATGATGCCTTGGCCTTTGGCTTGTTTGATGCCATTTGGGCGTCGCCCGGGTGTATTCCTGTATTTACGGGGAGTGGAGGGCAAAGCCTCAACAACCCACCGCCTCATGCACCTATTCTCACTATGGGTGATGTAACCAACCATGCCACCCTCAGAATGAACCAGACATGGGCTCCACACCAATACTCTCATGCACTCTTTCACTATTTCGGTGATCCCGCAATGCGGATGTATACGAGGCCACCAACCACTGTTACGGCAACGCACCTACCGGCCATTCAGTGTGGCAGTGATACCACCTTTTCCATATCAACCAATCTCAACACAGGTACTGTTACGTTGATCGTTGATGACGAGGTGGTGAGCACAGGTTCGCTCATGAATGGGAACACCACGCTTACCTTTCCCCAACTCTCAGGTAACTATGCACTGCTGACCATTTCCGATACCAATGCCATAGCGTATGTTGATACTATCTTTATTCTGGGTGGTTGTCCTAAATCGTCGTTTCAGTTTGACGCCACCACCTATTGCGTAGCTGAAACCATAGAGTTTACAGACCATAGTTCAGGAAACATCACCAGTTACCAATGGGATTTTGGTTCGGGAGCGGTGCCTGCCACGGCGACCGGTGCGGGCCCCCATCAGGTGAACTACAATTACGGAGGCACCAAAACGGTTACTTTAACGGTTTCCGGAGCAGCCAGTCACACCTCCAGTACCCAGATCTGGGTCGATTCCATCTGCCGGTTCACCATACCCGCTACAGGCAATACTCCCATCAACCACTGCACCGGGCAACTTCAAGATGACGGAGGCGATTTTCATTACTCCAACAACTCAGATGGCTCGGTGACCATTGCGCCTCCCGGTGCCGCAGCAATCAACCTGCTGTTCAGCCGATTCGATTTTGAACACAACGCTGATTACCTCAGAGTGTATGATGGTCCAAACACCTCTTCGCCATTGATTGGTTCCTTTACAGGCAATGAGCTGCCAGGGTACCACGGCATGGTCTCCTCAACAGGTGGCGCCATTACTTTACATCAAGAGACCAGCTCCGAAAACAGTTATCCGGGCTTTACCCTGATGTTCTGGTGTGCGGCTCCCAACGCTGTGCCTCACCCCAACTTTATCGTGACCGACTCAAATGTATGTATTGGTGAATTTACCTTCACAGATCTCACCTTTAACGATCCGGGAAGCTGGTTATGGGATTTTGGTGATGGTAACACCTCCTCTTTGCAGAACCCGCAGCATCAGTACCAGCAGAACGGTTTGTTCAATGTCACACTGACTGCTACCAACCAGCATGGCTCAGACTCTGTCACCCGTTATGGTGTGGTGAATGTGAACATGCCACTCACCCCTGTTGCAAACGATGTGATAAGGTGTATGTCGGGCAGTGTTTCATTACAGGCATCCAGCAACGGATCCATTGAGTGGTACACACAACCCACCGGCGGTACTCCGGTAGCTACCGGTCCCACCTATAACACGCCGCAACTCACACAAAACACAACCTATTATGTTGAGTCAGTTCTGCCCTCACCGCTGCAGTATGGTGCCAAGCCTGACAACCTGGGTGGAGGTGGGTACCTCAACTTTGAACACTATCTCAGATTTGATGCCCTGCAACCATTCAGGCTGACCACTGTAAAAGTGTATGCGCAGAATGGAGGAAACCGTACCGTAGAGTTGCGCAACAGTACGGGCGGCTTAATCCAGGGTACCACTCTCTTTATTCCTGAAGGTGAGAGCAGGATTACCCTGAACTTTGATGTTCCTGCCGGAAACAACCTCCGCCTTGTGTGTGCTGGTACTCCACGCCTCTACAGAAACAATGGAGGACTGTCTTTCCCATACGAGCTCCCCGGAATATTCAGCATTCACTCTACCAGCGCTACATCCAACCCCACTGGGTTCTACTATTTCTTCTACGATTGGGAGGTTCAATTACCCCCGTGCCGAAGTGCCAGGGTGAGCGTAGAGGCCATTCTTTCCGATACTTTGGTGCCTGTGCCCGATTTCACGTACACCATAAACACCAACCAGGTACTATTTGCCAACACATCGCAATTTGCACAAACGTACATGTGGCATTTTGGCGACGGCGGCACCAGCACCTTACACCATCCCTTTTATGTATACCATACGCCCGGCACATGGGATGCCACTTTGATCGCTACAAATGCTTGTGGTACTGATTCGATCACCCAAGCGATTGCGATCACCACGGGCATTGAAGAAGAGGATGGTACAGGAGCCTTGCGCTGGTACCCCAACCCTGCCAGCAACCTGCTCTATCTTGAGTACACTGCCAACACACCGGGGCAGATGCAGGTATCTTTTACCGATCCATCCGGGCGGTTGGTTAAGGTGGTTCACCTCGAAACACAACAGGGTGTTAACCACTTCCCACTGGATATCTCCACACTCACCCCGGGTGTATGGCTGATGCACTGTGTTTCCGAAGAGATGAACAAAACAGAGAAAGTGATTGTTGCTCCTTAATAAACAGAAATACTTGAATTTATGAGCATATTGGTAAACAAAGATTCTCGTGTTGTTGTACAAGGTTTTACAGGCAAGGAGGGGAGCTTCCATGCTGAGCAGATGATCGCGTACGGAACCCGTGTGGTTGGCGGTGTTACGCCCGGCAAAGGGGGGGGGCAGCATCTTGGTTTGCCGGTTTTCGACACCGTTTCAGATGCGGTCACAAAAGAAGGCGCCAATGTTTCTGTCATCTTTGTGCCACCACCATTTGGTGCTGATGCCATTATGGAGGCGGCCGATGCAGGGATTGAAGTGGTGGTTTGTATCACTGAGGGGATTCCTGTCAAGGACATGGTGATGGTGAAGGAGTATCTGCGGAACAAGTCGTGCCGTTTGATTGGGCCCAACTGCCCGGGTATTATCACCCCCGGTGAGGCAAAGATTGGCATTATGCCCGGGTTTATTCACCAGAAAGGGGTTGTGGGTATAGTGTCCCGCTCAGGTACGTTAACCTATGAAGCGGTTGACCAGCTTACCAGAGAAGGGTTAGGGCAATCAACAGCCATTGGCATTGGTGGTGATCCAATCGTGGGTACCACCACGGCGGATGCGGTACAACTCTTTATGGACGACCCGGAAACAGAGGGGATTGTTCTGATTGGTGAGATTGGTGGTCACATGGAAGGTGATGCAGCTTCGTGGCTGGCCGATAACATGCGCAAGCCTGTTGTGGCCTTCATTGCCGGTGCCACAGCCCCCAAGGGAAGAACCATGGGGCATGCCGGTGCCATCGTGGGTGGTACAGAGGATACCGCAGAAGCCAAAAAGGCAGCACTCAGAGATGCCGGTGTGCAAGTGGTTGACTCACCTGCCTATATCGGGAAAATGATGCGTACGCTGATAAAGTAGTCAGTCTTTATCAAAATAAAAAAATAAATACAGAAAACCCCGGCACTGATGAGAGCCGGGGTTTTTTAGCAGAACATCATCTGATCTTTTAACGCCTTCTTCTGGCAGTGGAGGCAGGATTAAACCCAATCTGCTGACGATCTGAACGAACTACATCACCAAGAAATGTTTTAAACTCGGCATAGTGTTCCGGCATCACGCGGTCAACTTTTATCACAAGCGTCCGTTCTGCCACCACTCTGTTCCCTTCCCTTTTAAAGGTAAGGGAGTACTCAGCATTGTGGCAACTGAGTGAGATGTTGCGCGGTAAATCTGCCAGGCGCTTCCCTTCGGGGACCTCGATGTACAGGACTTCATTGTACTTTTCCACATCCAGATAAATCCATAGTTCAATCGGAAACACCCTATCATCAGTAGCCATAAAGGTAGGGCTCTCGAATTTATCACCCCAGGGTAGCTCAAAGATCTGCATACGCCCAACCTCTGTGAAGATGTTGGGAACCTCATAACTATGGGTGTAATAGAGGGTATCAGACAAATCATCCAGAGATTCATCAAACTCAAACGAGGTGAGGCGGATGTTGGGGTAGAGACGTGTGATCGACTCTTGCATACGTTGATGGCGGCGCTCGCTGCCAAGCTCCTTGTACCTGTCGCGGTAAAAGGCTGCTTCTACACCCGTACGCCAGCTCTCCTTCTCAACACGCATCGTTTCATCTTCGAATGTGACAACACTTTTACGGATCAGGTCATTGGGAACCCGTGTCGGAGGATCAATGATTTTTGCATCTATCACCATTTCGCGATCCAACGGTATTTCCAGGGTGAAAACCTGCTTCACCGAAGAGAGTCCACCGGCAAAGGGGAGATTGTCAGATGTGAGTTCTATGTAGTAATCTTCACCATCCATGGTGATTTTTGCAATGGCATGGTTAAAACCAATTTCAGGAAGGGGAAGAGAGTTAACCCCATATCCCCGGGTTCTGACCAACACGATATTGGCATCAATGCCCACTGCTTTGCACATGGCAACAAACAGCGTTGAAACATCTTTACAGTCACCTTGCCCCTGTGATAAAGTACGGGATGCTTTTCGGGGCACCAGAGCACTTTGCAGGAAAGGCACTGAGCTGTACCGGATGTTGCGAATAATATAGGCATAAATCCCTTTCACTTTGTCAAAGTCGCTTAATTCCTCATCTTCACGCCCTTCAAACAGCTCTTTGACCACCTCACCCACCTGAAAGTCAACTTTGGCCTTGGCATGTGCCAGGTCTGCATACCAACTGGCGATCTCGTTCCAGTTGTTAAATGACGACATATAAAGCATGCTTGAGACCTCAGAGAGCCGTGGCATATACCTCTCGTCTTTGAGAGCAGGCCTGTCTTTTGCGCTCCAGACATACATGTTGGTAACCACCATGGGTGGTTATTTCCGGTTCGAGATCAAGGTTTTGTGTTACATAACGAAACTCGTAATCGTTTGGTACCAGCAACTGGTAACTGATATAATGAGCTGGAATTGAGTAGTTGAAATATTGATGATCCCAGAAATTTCTTGCGAGATCACCATGGTAATAGTTGCTCACCTTCCAGCTCACGTGGATGGCATCACCCTCTTCCAGGTTCGGAAACACAACATATGCTCCTGACCTGTCGGCCTCAATCCGGCTTCCGTTTTTCTTCAATACCTCCATCTTTAATATAATGGCCCTTTGGTTGCCATAAATAGGAATGCTGAGCTCTTTCCATGCATCAACACCTTTGGTATCAAATACTTTGGCTACCAACGTATGTTTTTCCTGTGAACCACCACCGGGATAAACGACTGTTTGCACGACATCCACCAACAGGATGCTGTTGTCATCAGGATAATCATCCGCATTGGGTGAGTTTTCAAAGATTTCGTCTACATCAATGGTCTCAAAGGTATCGAAAATGTCATCCAACCCTTCCAACTTACGGAGCTTATCGCGGGCATCGTAGTTTTGCGGGTTGAGTAAAATCCCTTTTTCATAGGCCTCTTTCGCCATGAATGTCCGACGACGTTCAGCATGGATATCACCAATTCCAACATGGTATCGGCTGATATAAGGAGCAATCTGTATACACTCCTCCAGCATCTCCAATGCTTTGACATAGTCCCCGGTATGGAAATAGATCTGCGACAGGTAATGGTAGGAACCGATGGCAATAGGGTTGTGTCTGATCTGCTCTTCAATCAGTTTTATCCCCCGTGGCAACTGCCCGATGCTCATGTATAACCCCGCCAATTCATTCATTGCGCTGGGGTTATAGTTCCGACGTAGGTATCGTCTCATGATCCGAATGGCACCTCTCACATTGTTGCGCACCTCTTTTTCTACCAGCACACGCAGGTTTACAAACTCGTAGTTCCCCGGATGTCTTCTGTAAGCCTCAAGGATTAAAGAGATGAGCTCATCGTACTCCTCCTCTTCACTGGCCAGCTCGATTTTCTTTGAGTATACATCAGGAGAGTAGGGGTTTCGTTGCTCAATTTTGGCCAGAATCTCATGTGCCTCACTATAGTTTTTTGTGCGGATGGCTTCGTTGAAAAGCTCATTCTGCGCCAAAGGGTAGTCAGGATCCTTTCGCTTGATCTCCTCCAGACTCTTGGATAACTCAGGCCGGTTGTCGTCCTGTGCATAAGCCCACAACGCTTTAATGGTCAGATAGCTGCAATCGGGAAACAATTCTCTTGCATCTTTTAACAGATGTAAGGCTTGATAGGTCTTCTCTGTTGAAAGGTAGTGTCTCGCCAACACCAGATAATACATCAGTTGGTCAGGATGCTCTTCAAGCTTGCTCAGCAAGTACTCTTCCGTTTCAATGGGTATGATGCGGCTTTCGTAACTGTAATCTGAAGCGTACCTGCGGTGCGTTGTAGAGAAGGTGAGACCCTCTATCGGCATCCCCTTGTCATCAGTGATACGCAACAGGAAGTTTTGGTCATCCACTTCACTTGAACCGGTTTGTATAAGGATTCTGTTGTTGCCACGCATCAGCTTCACGGTAAAGATATAGGTATCAAGATCGTTGTCACGCTCCTCCGACTCCTCAAACATCAGTTTATCATTCACCCACACTTTGACCGACCCGGCAACACCCAACCTGAACTGCACCTCTTGCTCCGTGGGGCTGGTGCAAAAGGTTTGAGAATAGATGATTGAGTTGATACCAACAAAAT
>SKPS01000203.1 GCA_007119395.1 Lentimicrobiaceae bacterium | reverse complement strand
ATGGCATCAACCAGGTGTTTCTCTTTGTCCCCGAACAAAACAGCATGCTGCGCATAACACAAAGCCGCTTTGGAGCCCGTTTCCCCGGGGTCGACTCCAACGGCGACCTCCTCTTCAGCGACACACTCGAACAGGGTGTCGCCATCAGTGCCCTGCCACAAGACCAATGGCTGATGGATACATTGCCATGGCCTGAACAAACCATGGGCTTCCGGTTTGCCGACCGCATACCGGATCATTACATTGATCTCCCTCCCCTCTCTGCCATGTGCGACTCTTGCTACCAAGTAGAAAAGTACACCCCGACCAGAAACCTCTTCAGATTCCACTCCTGGGCACCCGCCAATATCAGTCCCGACGAAACCAGCATCCAACCCGGCATCAGCATTATGTCACAAAACACCCTGAGCACTGCCTTCCTGCGTGCAGGGTTTCGGTATGACCTTCACACCCTCGACCGATCCTATTATGCCACGTTCACCTTGAAGAGGTGGTGGCCGGAGATCAACCTGGAGTACGACTTCAGCGAGGTGATGTATTACACCGACACCGACTCACCCATCAACGATTTCCGTTACGGGCGCCATACCGCCGGCCTCTCGGTAAGCTTACCCCTCTCCACCACCCGCCGACAGTGGAACCGACATTTCAACCTCGAAACCAGCGCCAGGCTGCTCAGCCTGGTGCACCTGAGTGAGACCTACGAAGGGTACCCTAAAGGGGAGCTCGTGTATGGTTACGCAAGACTCTATGTGCATCTGCTCAGAAGGATGGCTCAGCGCGACCTCTTCCCTAAATGGGGGCAGGCGTTCAGTATTGTCGCCATGGGCTCCACCGCAGGATCCCTCGATGCCGGTGAGGTGATCGCCGCCAGATGGATCTCCTATTGGCCGGGCGTGCTTAGAAACCATGGCCTCAGAGTGTACGTCGCTGCACAACACCGACACACAGGTGCCGATTTTAACTTCAACAGATTGATCAATACACCCCTCGGATACCACGATGTGACCATAGACCGGGCCGCAACATTGCAGGCCACCTACAAAATGCCCCTTCTCTACCCCGATTTACCTATCGGACCCATCATCTACCTTAAAAGAGTTACCGTAGCCGGATTCTATGGGCATTTGATCCGCCAGCATGATAACCAACAGCAAACCCTATACAGCTACGGCATGGAAGCAGAAACCGATTTTCACCTGATGCGACACTTCGCACCCATCAGCCTCGGAGTGGGAAGAGCCTTTCGTGATGACGGAGTAACCCATGACTATATCAGACTAAATATTCACCTGTAAAACAAAACATTAACGCTTCTACACAACAAAAACCACGGTTACACCTGGTTATTTAGACTGAAGGGATTACAAATTTATTACTAATTTTACACCAATAACCAAACCCAACAAACTATGAAAAAACAGATTTTTAGAAAGTTAGCCTACTTCCTGGCAACCGCTGTGCTGGCCTTTGGCCTTTCGGGGTGCCAGCAAAACGAAGAGCAAGCCCATGACCACGATCACCACCACGATCACCACCACCATGCACTGAAGTTTGACGAACCGCATGGTGAGGACCTCGGCATGTTGCCCTGGGCCATGAACATCCAGGACCTAACCACCACCAACGAGAACTATCGCCATGCGATGTGGACGGGTAATTTTATGCAGTTGGCATTTATGTCGCTTCAGCCGGGTGAAAAGATAGACAAGGAGTTGCACATGGACCACGATCAGTTCTTCCGCGTTGAAAAGGGTGAAGCCCGCATATTGATGGGCGAGACAGAAGATGCCATGACCTTTGACCAGCTCGTGTACGAGGGGTGGGGCATTATGGTTCCGGCGGGCTATTGGCACGAGGTGCAAAATACCGGTCAGACTGAGCTCAGGCTCTACACCATATATGGTCCGGCCGAGCACCATCCCGGTACCATCCACGCCACGTATGAGGAGGCTGCTGAAGACCATCACCATCATCATTAAAAAAGAGGAACGGCAACACGCTTAACCCATCCATCAACAGCACTTGTTGCCCGGTCTGAGCATGCTAAACCCATGGCCTATGGTGTCATTGGGTGGGTATCTGATGTGATGAAGTATGCCCATGAACTACAGTTCTTGTAAGGAGCTGTTGTTCTGATAAAAAAGCAGCGCAAACGGTTGGGCTTTTTGGCTGATCGGTTTCGCATAAAACACCCATTGCTGATGCACGGCTCACATCTAATATATACAGATTCATGATCACATTTTTTGTGGCTTTGGGGGCACTTTTGGCAGGCTATCTATGGTATGGCCGTTACCTGTCGGGGCACTTTGGTGTTGACCCCGGCAAATCAACGCCGGCATACACCAAACAGGATGGAGTGGATTACGTCCCATTGTCATGGTGGCGGGTCTTTTTGATCCAGTTTCTGAACATAGCCGGATTGGGACCCATCTTCGGGGCAATATTGGGTGCGGCTTACGGCCCCATTGCCTTTTTATGGATCGTGCTTGGGTGCATCTTCGCAGGGGCTGTACACGATTTTTACTCCGGCATGATCTCACTCCGTTTGGGTGGCCTCAGCATCCCTGAGGTGGTGGGTAAGTACCTGGGCGTTGGATTCAAGCAGTTCATGAGAGGCTTCACCGTTGTGCTGATGGTACTGGTGGGTGCTGTTTTCCTGCTTGGCCCTGCCGGCATACTGGAAAACCTCACGCCCGGCTCCTTTCCAAGGTCGTTTTGGGTGATTGTCATCTTGTGTTATTACGTGATTGCCACGCTGTTACCCATCAACAAAGTGATTGGACGGGTGTATCCCATTTTTGGGGCAGCGCTGCTGTTTATGGCCCTTGGTGTTGGAATAGCCATCATTGCGGGTGGCTATCCGGTGCCGGAGCTGACGCCCGAAAACTGGCGAAACATGAAACCCAACCCCGACCTGTTCCCCGCTTTCCCCTTACTGTT
>SKPS01000113.1 GCA_007119395.1 Lentimicrobiaceae bacterium | reverse complement strand
CCAACCAATACCTCATACATCAAAAAGATCAACGCGTCTCACCCTTGTCCCCAACGTCCCCATTGTCCCCAAACATAATGTTACTTTTGACGCTGTATCAGAATCTTGCTGTTATTGAACCCACCATACATTGTACAGCAAAAATATTTTCGATTTTTTGTGGAGATGAATGAAAAATGCACTATCTTAGCAACCGAACAAAACGCTGTATCATTTGGCACAAACCGCTTTACATACCATAGCCGGCTCTTTGTTGAACAGGATGGGCTTGAATACGCTCCATTTCATGGGTGGTGTACAGCTATACAACTCACTTTTGCAAATGATGCATTTTGCCGGCGTAGGCCCGCCCATTGTTGATTTTTTACTTTTAGGGACATTTAGAGAGAGAGAGAGAGAGAGAGAGAGAGAAGTAATCAGCGAGTTACGTATTTTGGGGGCTGTTTGTGCCTCTATACCATATCTATTTTTTGGCTGGGGCAGAATGACTTTGAGTTTGTGGTGCTGCAACGTGTGCAAAAGCCTGATGGCTTGTTGTAGGCGGCACAAAGTGGGGTAGCCGCCAACATGGCCCTTTGGGTGCGATTGCAGCAAACAGAACAGTTTTTCTCTTAACAGATACCCCGTAATTTATTTATTTTACCACTCAATAAATATGAAAAATAAACTTAGATTTAGTATTATTTTTTCCGACTGGCAGATGTTCCAAGAACACGAAGGGTATATTGTTCCCTTGGTTTCAGTGATTACCACTTATGAAGAGCTGGTGAACAATATCAGGATGCAGGTTTCCGAAGTGAAACGTTACACCATGTACAGAATAATAGACAGTGCTGGAGACACATTGGTTTCGTACCAGGAAGCTGTCCTGCTCCAACAAAGGCAAGGGGGCGTAGAGTTCGGGCGCTACAACGAAACCCAGAAGCAACAACACGAAATGAAAGTCTATCCCAATCCGGCCACAGGACTTATTAATATTGAAGTGCCACTCTTTGTTAGCGAAGTCATCCATTGTGAAATCATCGATATTCAAGGGGTAGTTATGTATCGTAACACGAATGTACCAAGCGGTACGACTATCTCAGTGGATATATCAGCTTTCAAACCAGGTGTGTATATCATACGTTGTGGTAAAGGCACAAAATGGATGTCTACCCGATTCGTGAAACAATAATTTCAGTAATTTTAATCACTTAATTTGAACTAACAATGAAAAGAACAATATGTACGGTAATAACATTGGTGTTGATCAGCTTCACGGCGTTAAGCCAGATCGACACATCCAGAATTGAATATAAGGTAAATCCCTTATTAAGAGGCATTCATCAAATCATCATCGATCATCACAACGTCGAAGAGCTTGAGCTTGGTGATCCGGCAGGGCCGATTCAGCCTGTGGAGGATCTGCCTCCACAGGAGCAATGCACCTTGCTCAGGAATGTCTTTTTTATCCATGGGCTGGGAGGTAGCAATGAATCTTGGCAAAGAGCATCAATGGCCCTTCAATATACAGCAAGCCAAGGGATAGGATTCCAGGCCAGACATTGTGATGCGCATAGATTACTATATCCCGGAAACTATTATAGCTTATCTGCTCCTGCAGACGACTTACATACTGAGATTGACATAATAGTTAACGCAACCAATTACAGTAACCCTTTGTACAATCCAGATCCAGACAAAAATTTTCTTATTGCACACAGCCAGGGGGGAGTAATCACCAGAGCAATGTTGGATCTCAACTACCAGAACGGTTTTGTGCATGGCTATGGAGGTATTGTAACTGTAGCATCATCTCTGCAGGGCGCTCATATTTTAAACAACAAACCCTTACTTAATATGTTTATTGATGATGCATGTCGAGCTCTGATTGCAGGGCCGGTGGTACAGACATTACCTATTACTATTAGCCCCAGACTAAACGCAGTGCTGGAAGGTATAGGTCGGAAGTTCGAAGACAATGCCTGTACAGCAGCTGGCGTTATAGTGCCTCAGGTTTTAAGCGAACTCAACAGTGCTATGGCGATGGACTTCGCAGTTGGGGCTTCGTTTATTAACGACTTAAACACCAAAGCATATCTCGATGCCATTAGTGCAAACCCTGTAAACAGAGATCTGCATAAAGTAGCATTTTACGGGGTTGAGCCAAATGAAAACCTGATCTGGCGAACTTTCAATTGGATGGTACAAAGTCCCAATAGCGTAGATCCCTGGGAGGCCAATGACGACTTCTGGCTCCTTGATGAGCAGGTGAAGCCTCTGCGATTACATTATCTTACCAAGGTAGTTGAAAACAATGACGCTGCTGATGCTGTATCCGCAACCTTGTTTAATCCATGCACTTGGTTTGGCAATCAGGCCAAAAGAAACGCTTTAAGGCAAAAAGCCCAGGAATGGCAAAGGGGTGTTACCTGGATCGATAATGCCAACAATGGCTGGTTAACCATCATTGGAGCGAAGGTAGAAGTACCTGTCGGCGAGTGGTGTTGGTGCTATTGTTGGAGGCCGCCTTTATTGCCGCCAAAAATTATAGAAACAGATGATTGCTCACATTGTCAAGCTCTGTGCGAACCATTTCCACTCATTTCTGCTGACCCTTTTACAAAACTTGTCTGGACAATCAAAGAGAGCGACGGCGTAGTACTGGCAGAAAGCGCACAGGATATGCCGTATGCAACACATGAACCAGTCAGGTTGCGTGGAATTGAGACCGACCCCCAGAACTGGACTGGCTCATCCCACATGCAGATCAGAAACGATGATGCATTGAGGAGGCACATGACAAAACTGCTTGATGGGGATTATGGTGACTTTTTCAAGTTGCAAAAACAATAGAACAGACATGATGAAAACAATGACAACATCAATTTTCGCTTTTCTACTTCTCCTCACCAGCCTCGGATGCAAAAAAGAGCCAGTGATACCCGACCTTCCAATTCCGTTGGAT